>CAWVYV010000001.1:0-39343 GCA_963934475.1 uncultured Alphaproteobacteria bacterium
ACTAAAATTCCGCTGGGAGATAATACATAAAAGATGGCCTTGTGGCAAATTAATACTAATTATTATTTATATCTCTCTTTGTTAGCAAAACTTGGTCTTGCTCTAATAAAGAAATAGTATTAGTAATTACTTGTCTATTTATAGATTCTTTTACCATTTGCTGAGCGACTATAGGCTTTTTTGCAAGACCTTTTAGAAATTTTTTTGCATGCTCAAATGGATCTTTAGCTATTTCTTCACATAAACCCCAATTTAAGGCAGTTTTTGCATCTATTTTTTTACATGCTATTGTAATTATTTTTGCTTTAGCTGGACCAACTAATGATACTAATTTTGGTATTGAGCCCCATGAATAAGTTATTCCTATATCTACCTCTGGGGCAAAAAAATATGCATTTTCTGAACAAAATCTAAAGTCGCATGATAGCGCTAATGAAACACCACCTCCTATACAGTCACCTTCTATTGAAGCCACTGTTATTTGAGGAAGGTTCGTCCAGGCATCACACATTCTTAAGCCTAACCTATTCTTCTGCCGAGCTTTTAATAAATCCAACCCTTCACCAAAAGCATTTTTTTCATTTAAGTCATTTCCAGATGAAAAAACTCCTTTTTCTCCTGATAAAATAATAGCAATTATTTCTGTATTGTCTCTTAATTCTAAAGCTAATTTTTCCAACTCTATTTTAATTGAGTCCGATAAAGCATTTCTTTTTTTATAATTTTTTATAGTTACTGATAGAATTCTAGGCTCTACAACTTTTATATCTATTAACTTATGACTCATCTTTAATATCTTTTATAGAGACTTTACCCTTAGCTTCAGGAAACACCCATAATCCGATAATCATAAGTATCTGTATTAAAAATATTATAGGGACATTTAAATACTTACTAATAAATAAAGATCTAGATAATAAATAGTAATCATAAAGAACATACTTTCTAGATAAATCTGGATTATCGTATAGAATTACCGAGATACCTATAATTAATATCAACAGAGTTAGTAAAATTTTATATTTTGTTGGCATATACCTACCTTTTATATTTTTCATTATAGCCGTTAAAAAGATGTCCTAATAATCCTCTTTTTAAATCTGATGTTTGAAACAACCAATCGGCTATAGGCAAAGTTAAATTCATATTAATCTTTGTCATAACTCCTTGATCATGATGGGCAGCATGATGTCGGCGAAGAGTATTTACGAATGGTAAATTACGTAATATAAAATTATCACCTACATGGCAACAAAAATGCATAGATTCATATATTAGATACATAGAAGTTGTTGTAACTATAAATAGCCAACCAACATTAGTTGAAAAGCACCAAGATAAAATTATAAAACCTGGTATAGACATAAAGGTGAACACAACTAATGCATAAGGAGGAAAAAATGTTACCCTCCAATCATGCGCTCCTGCAAAACGCATTTCATCCTTACTAAAAAATTGATGATGCTGTTGCGTGTGTCGAGAATAAATTGCTCTAGCTCCTGGAAAATTTTGAGGAATATGCATTACGTATTTATGCAAAGCCCATTCAAAAAAATTACAAATAAGAAAAGTAATAGGAATAATAATAAGTTCCCATGCTATTAATGTATTTATATGACTAATGTAATAAAATAATAATAAACCACCTATTAAGTAAATAATAGCTACATGCAAAGATCCATTATACCATCCATCAATTTGATCTCTATAAGCTTTTCTAAATTTAATTAGTCTTTTATCTGGTTTAATATCTTCTAATTCCATTAATGCCTCCCAACATCATCATATTTAATTATACATGTTTAGAACGATAATAATATATATGATTAAAATAAAATACATAACTGAT
The DNA here is from genome assembly GCA_963934475.1 of uncultured Alphaproteobacteria bacterium. Classification (GTDB taxonomy): domain Bacteria; phylum Pseudomonadota; class Alphaproteobacteria; order TMED109; family TMED109; genus TMED109. Next base: position 1,850 of record CAWVYV010000001.1, read on the forward strand.
TTGATAAAAAACAATATTATCAAAAACATATTAATTATTAAATAAAATAGCTTATAATTTCAAATTTAAAAAAAATGACAATCAACCTTACCCAACTCATAAAAATCTATTACTATATGGTCTCCTCCGAGCACCTCAATAGGTTTAATACAAGTACCTGTTAAAACTGTCTGTCCTGAATATAGCGTTATGTTATATTTATTTAATTCATTAATTAACCAAGTTAATGCTTTAATTGGATCTTCTAAAACATTACTTCCAATTCCATGACCTATAAGGTGATTATTTTTATAACATCCAACTTTAAATGTTTTTAAATTTATATGTTTCCACGACTTAGTAGGTTCTTTTCCTAACAAATATTCTCCAGCACATGCATTATCTGCAATTAGCAAATTTTTTCCTATTTTATTAAAATTTAAAAATCTTGAATCAGGAATTTCAATTGCCGGACATATATGTTCTATATACTCTAAAACTTCTTCATATAAATATGGTGTATTTTTTTTTTGCATATCTTTATTCAATTTAAAAGAAAACTCAGCCTCTACAACTTTCATTTGATTGTTTTTTAATGAAATCCTATCTCCTGATCTATGTAAACGTTCTTTAATTAGTCTTCCTGCGATTGGCCCATCTACTCCTATATGCTTTTGTCCTTCAATACTAGTAGCAGCTATCTTCCAACCAAATAAGTTATGCTTACTATATGTCTTATAATCAGCTTGTAATTTATAAGCTTCTATTGTGCTTTCTGGGATACGTATGTTTTTTAAATTCTTATGAATTAATTTTTTATCCCAAGCCTTTATATAATTATTTTCTTTTAACATATTTATGTTCTCAATTTTTGAAATGACAAGACACTAAAAAATATTACTATAAGTTACTTAATATAGTATATTTTACCTATACATGTATAAAAAATTATTTATTATGTTTTTATAAATTTAAATAAACTTAAAGGGAACGAAATGAAATTTTTAGTAATTGTATTTAGCTTAATGTTTTTTAATGCTTGCTCTACTTATGACAGGATAAAAGAAAATGCTAGTGATGCTTATGATTGGTCAAAAGAAAAAGCTAAGGATACAGTTGAAGGTGTAAAAGAAGTTATATCAGAATAAAAAAATAAGGAAAAAATATGACTAGCCATGCAACTGGTGATGGAAACATACCAACAAGGGATGCAAACAAAAAAGGACTAAAAAGAATCATGACTGTAGGAGGTGTTTATGGAACACGTAACTATACAGTTAAGGATCTTAGAGACCAAAAAGGTAATAACATATTAACTGAAACTGTTCCATTTTCTGTTGAAGAAGCTGCTGCTGCTGAAGAGGCAGGGATAGATACTATGAAAGTTAGATTTGATCCCAAAAACCCTGATTTAGCTATAGCAATTAGAAAAGCGGCACCTAATACATTTATGGCATTTTCTTGTCCACTAATAGCTGCTGCTACTAAAGATGAAGCTGTTAGGCTTGGATATCAGGCAATGGAAATTGGAGCAGATGCCGTAATGACACAGTGGAGCCCTAGTTTTATTGAGGCTGCTACTGAAGCCGGAATACCTGTACAAGCGCATGCGGGTTTAGTTCCCAGAAGAAGTACATGGACAGGTGGATTAAAGGCTGTTGGAAAATCATTAGAAGAAGCAGTTTGGATTTATAATCAGATAAAAATATTTGAAAATGCTGGTGCTTATGCTGTAGAGGTTGAAGTTATACCTGAAGATCTTTTAATAGAAATAAGTAAAAGAACAACTCTTTTAACATCTTCTATAGGTGCAGGCAAAGGTGGAGATATACAATTTTTATTTGCAGATGATATACTAGGCAATAATGGACCTCCATATGTTAGGCACTCTAAACAATATCGCAATTTATATAAAATGAAACAAGACATGCAAAAGGAAAGAGTATCTGGTTTTAAAGAATTTATCCATGATGTCAAAAATGGACAATTTCCAAAAGAAGAACATGTGATTTCCACACCTAATGGATTAATAGAGGGCTTCTTAAAAACAATAAAAAACTGATATAATAAATGCCAAAAATTTTAAATAAAAAACAAATAAACTTTTTTAAAAAAAATGGGTATCTATTTCCTATTAAGGTAATGGAAGAAAAAGAAGCTTCATTATATAGAGCTGAATTAGAAGACTATGAAAAATCCCAAGGTTTAACTTTATCCGGTATTGATAAACATAAATCTCATTTATTATTTAGTTGGGTTAATAAAATTGTTCATAATAATAATATTTTAGATTCTGTTGAAGATATATTAGGACCAAATATATTATGTTGGAGTTCTAGTTTTTTTATAAAAGAAGTAAATGAAAATTCATTTGTTTCCTGGCATCAAGATTCTCAATATTGGGGGCTTGAACCAGATGATGTAGTAACAGCCTGGGTTGCTATTTCTGATGCTTCTCTAGAAACAGGGCCCATGGAAGTGGTTCCCAAAAGTCACAAATGGGGTAATTTAGAACACAAAGATACTTTCAATGAAAAAAATTTGTTAACTCGTGGCCAGGAGTTAAATATAAAAATTTCGGAATATAATACTATTCCTATGCCATTAAAACCAGGAGAAGTTTCATTACATCATGTTAAATTAGCTCACTCATCTAATATAAACAAAACTAATGACAGAAGAATTGGTATTGCAATTAGATACATAACACCTCAAGTGAAACAAACAAAGGCTGACAAAGTAAAAGATACGGCTTTATTAGTTAGAGGAGAAGATAAGTTTATGAACTTTAGTCATGAATCTTTACCAGACTTTAATGTAAACCAAGAAACTATTCTTAACCATAAAATTACTTCAGTTAACCATCATAAAATCTTAATGAAGTAAACCTTAACTAGATTTTATATGAACATCTTTTCGTTTATATACATCTTTTTGTAAAGCTAAACCTAAACCATTTCCTTCTGGTACTGTAATATGACCATTTTTAATTGGAGGAAGACTAGTAACTAAATCTGCATACCATCCATAATAAAAGGCTCTAACTATTTCTTGAATATGGCAATTAGAATTTGCTAAAGCTAGATGAGTACTTGCTGTTAATGTAACAGGGCCAGTACAATCATGAAATGCAATAGGAATATGCCAAGCTTCAACCATAGAAGAGACTTTATTAGCTTCAGATAAACCTCCTCCCCAAGCAATATCCATTATTATTTGAGACAGAGAATTAAGTTCTAATAAAGATCTATAGTCAGCTCTTCCTCCTCTAGTCTCTCCTGCAGCAATTGGTGCTAGAGTGCTATTACATACATCACCTAAAGTTGATAAATGATCCATGAAAACAGGGTCTTCAATCCATAATGGGTTATAGTTTTCTAGCTCTCTGCAGATATGAATAGCCTGAGGTTTATTCCACATAGAATGCAACTCAGCCATTATATCCATTTTATCTCCTAGAGCATTTCTAATTTTATTAAATGGCTCTAGTGACTTTTTCATATCTTCTGGAGATATATATTGACCTTGCGACTTCTCAGCAGCAAAATCAAAAGGCCATATTTTCATAGCAGTAACACCTGAATCTAAAAGAGAATATGCTAAATCTACTGGGTTTTTTAAAAACCCTTCTAAATCTTCATAGCTTCCATTATTATCTAATCCAAAATTTTTAGTTCCTTGTATTGGATGCTTTCTAATATAATGAGAACCAGCACATGTGTTATATACTCTAATGTTTTCTCTAACTTTTCCTCCTAGTAGGCCATGTATGGGTTGTGCTGTTGCTTGGCCCCAAATATCCCATAATGCAATATCTATAGCTGATGCCCCTCTTCTTTCTGCAGAAGCTCCTACAAAACCAGTATACCCAATAAGATTTTTTTGATGCTTTTCTATATGTAAAGGATTTTTTCCAATTAAGTATGGAGCTATAATCTCATGTATATGTGCCTCTGCAGAAGCGGGGCCATAAAATGTTTCACCTAATCCTATTAAGCCCTCATCAGTCTTAACTTCTATAAGTAATAAGTTTGGGAACTCTTCTATTCTTAATGTATCAATTCCAGAAACTTTCATAATATCTTCCTTATATAAAGTAATTAAAGTAATTTAGTATAAATATAGTAATTTTAAAAATTATAACTGGAATATATATATGTTGGATATTAATGGAATCGCTCATATTGCTTTATCTGTAAAAAATATATCTAAATCAAAAAGCTTTTATAAAGAATTAATGCCATTTTTAGGATTAAAATTAGTACATGAAAGTAAAAAATCAATTTATCATGTTGGAGCTAGAACAGGTATTTTAATTCAAGAAGTAGATAAGAATATTGCTTCCTCAGATTTTAGTCAAAATAATATAGGTCTTCATCATTTTTGTTTTAGAGCCAGAAGCAAAGAAAGTATTGATTTAATAAAAGATAAGCTTCTTGAAATAAATGCTAAAATAATACGAGGCCCATTAGATGGAGCATGGGCCCCAGGATATTACTATATTTTATTTGAGGATCCAGATGGAATAAGAATTGAAGTTAATTATGTTCCAGGCACAGGAGTCTTAGACAAAAATAAAAAATTCAACCCTAATAAAGATTATTTATAGTAAGTAATGATTTTATCTAAAAGAAATATCAAATCTTATATGCTTAATGGCTATGTCACTCCTTCTTTGAGACTAACGTCAGAAAATTTAATTTTATTACAAGATAATATTGATATTATTATAAATGAAAATCTAAATATAAGGCCGGAGCAATTAGTTTGCCCACATATTAAAGGTGGTTCTATGGGAGAATTAAATAATAAAAATTATAAGTACTTTTTAAAATTAGCTCATACTAAAGAAATTATTGAAATGATATCACAAATATTAGGAAAAAATATAATATTGTGGGGAGGGCAAATTTTTTGTAAACCTGCATTTCATGGTATGCAAGTTCCGATGCACCAAGATTCTCATTATTGGCCAATTGTTCCTATGTCAACTTGTTCTGTTTGGATAGCCGCAGATAAAGCCACTAAAAAAAATGGATGCCTTGCTGTCATTCCAGGATCTCATAAAAATAAGATTTATAAACATGAAATTAATGATAAAAATACAACTTTAAATTCAGGAATAAATCAAAAAATATTAGAAGATAAAAATAAGGATTATATTACTTTGAAACCTGGTCAAATGTCACTGCATGATGCTAATCTAGTTCATGGATCAGAGAAAAACAATTCTAAAAATAGAAGAGCAGGCATTGTTTTCCGTTACATGTCATCTGATAGTACTTTTAATAGAAAAGCAAAAGATCACAATCAAAATGATGGCCATAAAGTTAACTATTCGTCAAGACCTATATGGCTAATAAAAGGAAGCATGGGAAATAATAGTAAAGTTAAAAATATTTAATACAAATTAGATTTATTTACCCAAATTTTTTATAATATTATGTACATTTTTTTCAAAAGCATGCCCTTTTTTTATAAATATAATATCAATTTGTATTAATATTCCTTCTACCCTGTGCATTTCAATTATGTCATAAACTTGGTAACCTATCTTATTCATATATTTAATATGTTCAAAAAAATTAGGCACACCAACATTATACTCACCCATGAATGGTATCTCTAAAATAATTACAGGAGTATTTAATACAGTGTTTTTTCCGCCTTTTAAGATTGGTATTTCTGCACCTTGACAATCTATTTTAATAAGATCAAAAGATTTTTTACCTTGAAAAGTAATATCTAAAGTGGTTGTATTTCTCTCAATTTTTTCGCAATCATCAAAAAAAGAAGTATTTTCTTTATATATAGAATCTCCTGTATTTCTCATTTCATTCCATATAACTTTTCGTTCTGATTCATCAAGAAGAAGATTTATACAATTCATATTAGAATTATTATTTATCTTATCAAGCTCACTATAATCAATAGCTTCTATTAAAGTATAATTAGCTAATGGAAAAACTTTCTTTTTTACTAAAAGTGACCATTTCCCCTTATTAGCTCCTATATCAAGTATATTTTTTGGAATAAACCCGAATGATTTTAATTTCTTAAGTGAATTTATTAACATTTTCTATCTTTATTTTATTAAATTATTTTATACAAATAGGAAAACTACAATGCTAATCATATACTTCTTGATAATCTAAACAATAAAAACATTCATTAATATCACTTTATTGTATTACTTTGAAAATAATACTCACACTATATGCAAAATTGTGATTAATTATTTTTGAACTATAAATTAAATTTATAATCTTTAAATTGTTCTCTTAATTGTAACTTCTGAATTTTTCCTGTTGCCGTATGTGGTAATGAATCTACAAAGACAACATCATTAGGCATCCACCAAGATGCAATTTTATCCTTTAAAAAACTCAAAATTTCATCTTTAGTTACTTCTAAATTTTCATTTTTTACAATTATTAATAATGGCCTTTCATCCCATTTTGGATGAAAAACACCAATAACTCCTGCTTCCATTACTGACGGATGTCCTACAGCAAAGTTTTCAATTTCTATAGAACTTATCCATTCTCCTCCAGATTTAATTACATCTTTTGTTCTATCTGTAATTTGCATGAAACCATCAGCATCTATCGTAGCAACATCTCCTGTTAAAAACCAATCATCTTCCACATGCGTTTCACTATTTTCTATATTTAAATAACCTGAACATATCCAAGGGCCTCTAACCCATAAATTACCAAAATCTTTTCCATTATTAGGTAGTAATATTCCACTTTCATCTGTGATTTTTATTTCAATTCCATATACTGGTCTACCTTGTTTTACAGCTATATCTAGTCTTTCTGTAAAACTTTGCCCCTTATGTTTTGGAAGAGGTCTATTAATAGTCCCTATAGGTGAAGTTTCTGTCATTCCCCAGCAATGTAATACTTCTACTCCATATTTTTCATAAAACTTTTCCATCATAAATCTAGGACAGGCTGACCCACCTACTACACAACTCTTCAAAGAATCTAACTTCTTTCCTGTCTGTTCTAAATATTCAAATAACATTAACCATATAGTGGGAACGGCAGCAGTAAAAGATACTGACTCGCTTTCTATAAGAAATTGAACACTTTTACCATCAAGGTTTCTACCAGGCAAAACTAATTTAGCACCTACCATGGTAGTTACATATGGAATAGCCCAGGCATTTGCATGAAACATAGGGGCAATTGGCATTATTGTATCTCGTGCTGACAAATTCATTGCATCTGGAGCAGCTGCTGCAAAAGCATGAATTACTGTAGATCTATGAGAATATAAAACTCCTTTTGGATTACCTGTAGTTCCCGAAGTATAGCATAACGAAGAAGCTGTTTTTTCGTCAAACATTGGCCATTCAAAATTACCCTCCTCTCCATCTAATAAGTCCTCATAACAAATTAAGTTACTTAACTTTGAAGATGATGGCATTTGATTCTTATCACATAAAACTATTATTTTTTCTAGAATATCAACTTTATCTAATAAGTTTTCAATTAGTGGGATAAAATCAATATCAATAAATAAAAATTTATCTTTTGCATCATTGATTATAAATATTAATTGTTCAGGAAATAACCTAGGATTAATTGTATGACATATAGTACCTATTCCTGATACTCCAAAATATAACTCATAGTGTCTAAGGTTACTCCATGCCATTGTAGCAATAGTATCACCTTTTTTTGCACCTAATTTTATTAAGGCTTGGGCTAATTTTTTAGCTCTAATATTTACTTTTTGATAATTTGATCTAGTAATTATACCGTCAGAGTCACTGCTAATAATTTCTGTATTACCATGATACCTTGCTGCATGATCTAGTAATGAAGAGATTAATAAAGGTCTTTCTGACATTAATCCATTCATAAAATTATTCCTATTCTAAATTAAACTATAATTATTTTTAATTTCACTACTCTTTTAATTATGATACTGTTGTACACAAATCAATCATAAGCAAGGTATTATATGGGAATAAAAATTGCAATAATTGGTTCTGGACCTGCAGCTTTTTATACTGCTCAATCGCTTCTAAAAGAAGATATTGAATATGAAATAGATATAATTGAAAAATTATTCAGCCCCTATGGGCTCGTAAGATATGGTGTTTCCCCTGATCATCAAAGTACTAAAAATGTAAGCAGGGTATTTGAAAGAACTTTAAATAATACTAATGTAGAGTTTTTTGGAGGAATAGAAATTAATAACTCTCCATCAATTGAAGATATATTAGCTCTTTATGATACCGTTGTTATAGCTACTGGTATGGCAAAAGATAGAGACCTTAATATAAATAATACAAATATTTCTGGCTATTTTGGAGCCACACAATTTGTAAATTGGTATAATGGTCATCCTGAATATAAAAATTTATCTCCAGACTTAAGTGGTGATACTGCAATAATTATTGGTAATGGTAATGTAGCTATTGACTGTGCGAGGTTATTAGTTAGCTCTGCTAAGGAATTAGAAGATACTGATATAACAGATTATGCCAAGATAGCTTTACTAAACTCTGGTATAAAAAAAGTTTATATAATAGGAAGGCGAGGCCCTCTAGATGCTAAATTTACAACTGTAGAAATACGGGAAATGAGTGAATTACTTGATTGTGATCAAGTGCTATCTAAAGGAACACTTCAAAGTATAAGTAAAACTATATTAGAAGATGAAATTAGTAAGCAATATAGAATACTAACTTCTTTCCCAGAAGAAAAACCAAGAAATTCAAACAAGACAAAAACAGTAGAATTTAAATTTTATTTGAGCCCTATCAACATACTTGGGACTGATAGAATATCAGATGTGGAATTTAAGGATAACCTTAATGAAAATAATACAACCATTTCAATAAAAGCAAACCTACTCATCAGTGCTATTGGTTATGAAGGAGAAGAAATCGAAGGAGTACCTACCGATTCTACAGGCAAGATAATTAATAATGATAATATAATTAAAGATAGATTATATGCTGTAGGATGGGCATCTAGAGGACCGACTGGTGTTATAGGAACTAATAAGCAAGATGGAGCTAAAGTAGCAAAACTTATTACAAATAATATTAAATCTCGAAATAGTCCTGGAAGAAATGGGCTAAAACTTTTATTAAGTAGATTAAATAAAAGATATATTTCAAAGGAGCAATGGTTCTTAATAAACGAAGAAGAGATAAATAGAGCTAGTAACACATCACCTAGATTTAAATTCACATCTTTTACAGATGTTTTTAATTTTTTAGATAATATATAAAATCATTTAAGGAGCACTATGTCATTAGACCAAGAGTCTTTCACAATATTTTTAGATACAATTCAAAAATTTGTAGATAACAAGCTTATACCCAGAGAAGAAGAGGTTTCAAAAACTAATAATATACCCATTGATATTATTAATGAAATGAAAGAATTAGGCTTATTTGGTATTTCTATACCTCAAGAATATGGAGGATCAAATCTTTCTATGGAGGAAGAAGTTAGATTAACATTTGAATTAGGTAGAGCTGCTCCTGCATTTCGATCTATAGCTGGCACTAATATAGGTATAGGTTCACAAGCTATAGTAATGTCAGGAACTGAAGAACAAAAACTAAAATATTTACCACAATTTGCTACAGGAGCATTAATAGGGTCTTTTGCCTTGACTGAACCTGATGCTGGATCAGATGCTATGTCAATAAAAACTACAGCCAAAAAAATTGGTAATAAATATATAATCAATGGAACAAAAAGGTATATTACAAATGCTCCTATTGCGGGAGTTTTTTCTGTAATGGCAAGGACTAAACCTGAAAAAAAATCATCTTCTATTTCCTGCTTTTTAATAGATGCTCATACTCCAGGTCTATCTATTGGAAAACCAGATATCAAAATGGGGCAAAGAGGTGCCTTAACTGCTGATGTAATATTTGATGATTGTGAAGTATCAGAAGATACTTTACTAGGAGGACAAGAAGGTATTGGATTCACCACAGCCATGAAAGTACTTGATAAAGGCAGGCTTCATATTTCAGGTATATGCGTTGGTTTGTCGGAAAGACTATTATCCGAATCTTTAAAATTTTCTACCAGTAGAAAACAATTTGGTGAAGATATATCTAACTTTCAATTAATACAGGCTATGATTGCAGATAGTCAAACTGAAATTTTAGCAGCAAAAAACCTTATCCTAAATACTGCCATAATGAGAGATAAAGGTATTAATATTACCTTAGATTCCTCATGTGCAAAATTATTTGCATCAGAAGCTTTAGGCAAGATTGCTGATAGAGCAGTTCAAATACATGGTGGGGCTGGTTATATGGCTGAATACCCTGTAGAAAGATTATATAGAGACGCAAGATTATTTCGTATTTATGAAGGTACAAGTCAAATACAACAATTAATTATAGCTAGAGAAACCATAAAACGATTTAAAAATAGTAATTAACTCTCCAATAGCTCTATTTTACTTATAATACTTTTAGATAAAGGAGCTGATTTATGAGTTTTTTGGTTTGTATTTACCCATACAACCTCACCAGATACTAGCATATTATCTTCTTTATTAGGATGAACTTCTATATAAAAAGTTAAACTAGAAGTACCTATTTTTCTAACTTTCAAGCAAACATCAATAATTTGATCAAAGTGTATAGGTGATTTATATTCAACTAAAGTTTTTACAGTATGGAAATCTTCATTTCTTTCTTTAACTTCCTTAACATAATCATACTCAATATGCCTCAAGTATTCTGTCATAGCTGTATCAAAATATGTTAAATAATGAGCATTAAAAACAATTCCTTGCGCATCCACCTCCGAATACCTTACTCTAAAAGAATAAGAAAAATTAAATATATTTCTACTCATTATTTTAAAAACCTAAAATTGGGATGAATTATAAGACATATCAATAGCTGAAGAAACAACATCTAACATAGCATTTTTATTAACTTCGTCTAACATAGCTTCTGATACATATATTTCTGCTAATTTTAAGGTATTTTTTATTCTAACTATTCTTGCATTTAATGGGTCTATACCATTTAATGTTTTAATAGCTAGCCTTACAGCCTTATCTCCATCTGCCATAGGTATTGGGATTTTACCCCCTTCTAATTTAGAACTAGCTACAACATTTGCATAAGTTGTGGGGAAATCAATTTTATCAAATAGCTTTTTAGTAATTACATCAGCAGCCGCGAAACCAGTAGCATTTCCTTTTGTTTTATCGGTTAAATCTAATAGAACAATTTTAGAGACATTTGGTTTTTCAAAACCTGGTTCATTTTTATTACCAGTAATATTGGGATCGCACCCTCCTCCACTAATTTCTTTACCAATTTCATCTATTATTAAAACATCTATTTGATCAAAACATATTTTTCCCATAAGTTTTTTTGCCATAGTTTGTAAATTAGCTTCTTTATCAAATAGCTGGTCAGCTGGAATAGCTTCTACAATAGCGGTGTGATCATAAGCATCTTCAACTAAACCTACACCAAATAAAAAGTTAATTTTTTCTAATAAGTGTTTTGCAGCATTTGGAAGTTTTGTCCCAAATATACTCATAGGATATGCACCATGAAGCTCACTGGCTCCATTAATTTTCCCCATGCCTATTGTCATCATTTTGACTATTCCACTTTCAATAGCACCACGAAAGTTTGTGTGAGGTTTAACTCTATTAATTAAAATAACTCCATCTGCTTCATAAGCAAATTTATCCATATGAACTTTTGTTCCATCATCTAATACAACTGGAACTACAGTTTCCATAGTAGCTCTAACTTCAGCTCCTACTTTTTCTTCAGTTACTCCGTAACCTGCTAACAGAGCCCTTTGGTTTTCAATTGTACCGCCACCGTGGCTACCCATGGCAGGAAATATAAATGGTTTTGCACCTAATTCTTTTAAACAAGAGACTATAGATTTTACTGCGACATCTATATTTGCAACTCCTCTACTACCTACTCCAATAGCTATAGAAGCACCCACTTTAATAGTATTTTTTATTTCTGGTTTATTAATTTCATTTTTAACCGCTAAAGCTACATCATTAATTTTATGATCTTCAAAGTTTTGTTTTACTTTAACCATCTTAGGTATCGCAAAATCAAGCCCACCTGGTATATTAATTTGTAGATTATCAAACATGCTATTAATCCCTATTAAATAATATTAATAAAACGTAATACATAATATCATATATTTATAAAATATAAATATATTCTTGCATATAATATATAAAAGAATAATCATAATCTGTACTTAATGAGTAATAAAAATGGCTTAAAAAATATGAAAAATATAATCGAATTAGAAACAGGTACAAGACAGCTGCTCTCTCATATACATGGTAATATAGGTATCATAACACTAAATAGACCAGAATCTAAAAATGCCTTATCAGATGAATTAACTCCCGCTTTAAGAGTACAAATAGCTAACCTAAATATAGATAAAAGAGTAAATAGTCTAATTATAACTGGTGCTGGTGATGCTTTTTGTGCAGGCGGTGATATAAAATCTATGAATTCATCAAACAATAAAGAAGGAGGTTGGAGTAAATACCAATCTGATGAGGAATCTATAAAGAGTTTACAAGAGAAGCAAATGACGTTGACATATTCTCTATATAATTTTTCAAAGCCTACAATAGCAGCTCTTCCAGGAGCAGCTGCGGGCGCAGGGTTATCTATAGCTCTCGCCTGTGATTTTAGATTTGTAAATGAAAATGCTTTTGCAGTTGCAGGTTATGGAAAAATAGCTCTAACAGGAGACTATGGTATGTCTTGGTTACTTCCTAGATTAGTAGGCGTATCTAAAGCTAAAGATATAATGTTTAGTAATAAAAAAATATTAGCAAAAGAAGGACTTAGTATTTGTTTATTTGATAATATTATTAAAGGAGACAGTTTATTAAAATCTACTTTAGAATATGCCAATTTGATAAGTTCATTTTCACCTTTTGCTTTAAAAGCAATGAAAAAAAATATTAATAATTGTTATGAATTAAACTTAGAAGAAGCATTATATCAAGAGGCTATAGAATTAATTAAAGCAACTAAATCTAGTGATCATAAAGAAGGCATTAAAGCGTTTATTGAAAAAAGAAAGCCTAACTTTATAGGTAACTAATATGAAATACAGGAAACTAATATGAAATGGTATGAAAACAAACTCTCAAATGCTTTAAATATTAAATACCCTATTATACAAGCTCCTATGGCTAGTGCAGCAAGTGTAGAACTTGCATCAGAGGTTTCTAATGCGGGAGGGTTAGGTTCACTTGGTTTAAGTTATCATAAATTTAAAAATATTTTACCTGATTATAAAAAAATACTGAGCAAGACTAATCATACCGTTAATTTAAATTTTTTCACACATAAAGAACCTGTAAATAATGATATAATAAATAAAAACTTTAAAGATAATATATCAAAATATTACAAAGAACATGCTATTGATGAAATTCCAGATATTATAAACACATGCGAAACTTTTAATAGCCAGCAACTTAATTTATTACTCCAAATGAATCCAAAGGTTGTAAGTTTTCATTTTGGATTACCTAAAGATAATTTTATTAAAGAAATAAAAAAACAAAATATATATATAATAAGTTCTGCTACAACCGTTGAAGAAGCAATAATACTAGAAAACTCTGGGGCCGATGCAATAATTGCTCAAGGTTTTGAAGCAGGTGGACATAGAGGTACTTTTCATTCTACCTACAAAGAAGGGGAAATTGGCTTGTTTTCATTATTACCTCAAATTGTTAATAATGTTAATGTACCTGTTATAGCTGCAGGGGGTATAGCTGATGGCAGAGGTATAGCTGCTGCTCTAATGTTAGGAGCACAAGGAGTTCAATTAGGCACTGCATTTTTAAAATGTCCAGAAGCTTCTGTGCATCCACTTTGGAAAAAAGCATTAGAGAATTCAGGATCAAGAGAAACTAGAATTACAAGTGCATTTACTGGTAGACCTGCAAGAGGTATAGTTAACCATTTAATAAAAGAAATGGAAGGTAAAGGATATATACTTCCTGATTTCCCAAAAGTAGGGTCTATTATAAAGCCATTAGCTAATTCAGTTGCTCAAAAGGGTGATGAAAGTTTTTTATCTCTTTGGGCTGGCCAATCCGCACCTATGTCAAAAAGTTTACCTGCAAAAGATTTAGTACAAGAGCTAACAAAAGAGGTGTCTAGTATTTTTGATGATATTAAAAACAACTAAATCAAGATCTCATTAATATTTGAGCCATTTTTTCCTTTAATAATAAAACACCTTTTAATGGCCTCACCATTACTTTAAAAGAAGTTATTTTATTATTATTCCATTTAATGATATCTACACCATTTATATAAATATTATTTAATTCACATTCAAACTCACAAATTGCATATTTATTATTATGTATTTCATTTATATATTTAAAGGAAACATTAAAGAGAACTTCTGATGCAGCCATTAAATATTTTTTTGAAATATTAAAGCCTATTTGTGGTGAATGTACTACAGGAGAATAAAAAATAATATTTTCTGATAATAAATTATCTAAAATTTTTGGATCTTTTGTTTTAACGAAATTGTGCCAATTTTTAATTACCATAATAAATCCATAATTTTATAATAAATGCACTTTATACTAATAATACTATTATTCTATTTAATTTAACTTGACGTAACATTGTTAATATAAGAAATATTATTTATGAATGACTTAATAAAAAATATAGATAAAAGAAGAACTTTTGCTATTATTGCTCATCCAGATGCAGGGAAAACTACATTAACAGAAAAATTATTACTTTTTGGAGGTGCTATCCAACTCGCTGGCGCTGTAAAAGCTCGAGGAAACCAGAGAAGAGCTACCTCTGACTGGATGAAAGTTGAAAGAGAACGAGGAATTTCTGTATCATCTTCAGTTATGACATTTGAATATAAAGATAAAATATTTAACTTGTTAGATACACCAGGGCATCAAGATTTTTCCGAAGATACTTATAGGGTTTTAACAGCAGTAGATTCCGCCGTAATGGTATTAGATGGAGCTCAGGGAATAGAAACCCAAACTAAAAAATTATTTGAAGTTTGCAGATTAAGAGATATGCCAATAACCACCTTTATAAATAAAATGGATAGAGAATCTAAAGATCCATTTGATTTGATTGATGAGATAGAGCAAACTTTACAAATAGATGTTTGTCCTGTCAGTTGGCCAATAGGAATGGGCAGTCGCTTCTTAGGATGTTACGACCTAATTAAAGATCAATTAATTTTAATTAACAAAACAGACAAAAATAAAAAACCAGAAATAATAGATACCTTAAAAGGAATAAATGATAGCGCTTTAGAAGAAAAATTACCTAAAGAAGCATTAAAAGAACTAAGAGAACAAGTAGAAATGGTTAAAGGCTTATGCAAACCTTTTAATAAAGAATCATACCTTGCAGGAAATTTAACACCTATATATTTTGGAAGTGCAGTAAATACTTTTGGAGTACAGGAACTATTAAATGGCCTTACAGAAATAACTCCAAAACCTAGAAAGCAACCTTCTTTAGAAAGATATATAGACCCTGAAGAAAACAAAGTATCTGGTTTTATTTTTAAAATTCAAGCAAATATGGACCCAAAACATAGGGACAGAATTGCTTTTATGCGTTTATGTTCAGGTCATTTTAAGAGGGGTATGAAATTAAAACAATTAAGAACAGAAAAAAGTATAACACTACATAATGCTATATTATTTTTAGCACAAGATAGAGAATTAGCAGAAGAAGCCTTTGCAGGAGATATAATTGGTATACCAAATCATGGCAATCTGCATATTGGAGATTCTTTAACTGAAGGAGAAATTTTAACATTTACAGGCCTTCCGAGTTTTGCACCAGAGTTTCTTCAGAAAGTTAGACCTGAGGATCCAATGTTAACAAAACATCTCTCAAAAGCATTATTACAACTTGCAGAAGAAGGTGCCGTATCTATTTTTAAAAGACACTTTGGGGGTGAATGGATAGTTGGAGTAATCGGCCAATTACAATTTGAAGTATTAGCAGATAGAATACGAACAGAGTATGAAGTGCCCGTAATATTTGAAAATAGCAGCCTTATTACTGCAAGATGGCTAGAATGTAAAAACTCAAATACTTTAAATAATTTTTTAAAAAAACATATAGATGCAACATGTGATGATCACAAAGGAAATCCAGTATTCTTAGCAAGAAATAATTGGCATTTAGACCATACGATAGACGAGTGGCCAGACATCAAGTTTGTAAAAGTTAAAGAAAATAGTAATTAATTATCTTTTGATATTAGCCCTAATATTAGGCAAACCAAATTCTTGAAAACAAATTTCTGCTAATTGATTAATACCTTCTTTAATAGTCTGCTCTGAAGGATTTGCAAAACATAATCTTATTTTATGATCTCCATCTCCTGGGTTACTAACCCATTCTGAGCCAGGGTTTAATGCAATACCTTTTTTTAAAGCTGCTTCATATAATTTATTTGTATCTATACTATCTGGAAAAGTTATCCAAATAAATATTCCACCCATTGGAACATCAAATTCAGCAATAGAACCAAATTCAAGCTCTAATGATTTAACCATAATATCACACTTTCTTTTTAATTCTTTTACTAAAGATAAAGTGTGGTTTTTATAATTATTTATGCAAAAATCCGCTAAAATCATTTGCTCAATTGCACCAGAGCCACCATCATTTTTAAAACCTAATATTTTACTTATAACTTTCCAGCTAGCCACAATATATCCTACTCTTAATGCAGGAGCTAATGATTTGGAGAACGACCCACAATAAATAACTCTTTCATCTTTACACAAAGAATAGATAGATTTAGGCCTTTCTCTATCCCAAGTTAAATCTGCATAACAGTCATCTTCTATAATAAGAAATTTATATTTTTCAGCAATTTCAAGTATTTTTTTTCTTCTATTTTCAGGCATAATAGTTGCTGTAGGGTTTTGTACAGTTGGTATGGTATATAAAAATTTTGGAATAATATTTTTTGATTTAAGTTTATCTAAAGTAGAAACTAAATTGTCTAAGCATATACCATCTTTATCCAGCTTAATTCCAATATGGTTAACTCCTAAACTTTTTATTCTAGAAATTGCTCCACCATAAGTCGCTTCTTCAACTAGGACAGTATCACCTGAATTTAACAATAATTTATTTATCAGATCAAGAGCCTGTAGTGAGCCTGAAGTTAGCAAAATATTATCTATAGAAATATTTATTCCTGTATAGTTCCCTAAATAAGAAACCAAAAACTCTCTTAATAATAAATTTCCTTGAGGACCACTATTATGTCCGTATAAAGCAAGGTTTTTACCTTCTGCTTTAATAACTTTTTCTGCTGATTTTGCTAATTCAGCTATAGGTATACTTTCTTCTGAATTATGACCACCTACAAAATTATATTTAGGAAAACCTTTATAAATAGATACAGAACTAGGCAAGACTTCAGAAAAAAAGTTTTCAACCTTAAAGCTCATTATACATTTATTCTATTAATTTTATGCTTATTAAAAGCTTTAAATGTAGAATCAATAGAACCTGGTAAGTCCACAGGCTTTGTTGCATTCATAATTACAAAAGTCTCAAAGCCAGCAATTGTTGAATCTATAGCGCTAAAAGCCACACAAAAATCTAAAGCTAAACCACAAACAAATACACGTTTTATTCCCATTGATTTCATATTGCCTTCAAGCCCTGTAGGAGTAACCCTATCATTTTCCCAAAAAGCAGAATATGAATCAATTTCTCTTCTAAAACCTTTGCGTATGATAGTATTTGCTTTTAAAGTATTTAAATCTTTATGAAACTCTGCCCCATTAGTTCCTTGGACACAATGAGAAGGCCAAATAGTTTGGTTTCCATAAGGCATTTTTATCGATGAAAAAACTTCTTTATCTTTATATTCTGTAACAAAAGAACTATGGTTTTTTGGGTGCCAATCTTGTGTCAGAACAACATTTTTAAATTTTTCTTGAATGGAGTTAATATTTTTAATAATCTTATTGCCTTCTTTTACAGCTAAGCTCCCACCTGGGCAAAAATCATTCTGCACATCAATTATTAATAATATATCTGTTTCCATACCCATATTTAATGGTGCAAGATTTTCAGAAGCAGAAACTGTTGAAATCATACTTCCTGTATATGAAAACATAGAAGTGGCTAATGTCGTTTTTATAAAATTTCTTCTATTTAAAGGCATATAAATTTTCCATTTATTAAAAAACTGAAATTCAGTGTAGCATATTAGAAGTTAATATAATATATTTTAAATAATTTTTATCAAATAAAATATACAAATTTTGTAATACAATAGTTAGAAATAATATGAAAAAAATAATGCTCCTTGGATCTGGTGAACTTGGGAAAGAAGTTATTATAAGTGCTCAAAGGCTTGGGTGTGAAGTAATAGCTGTAGATAGATATATTAATGCGCCAGGTATGCAAGTAGCTGATAAGCATGAAGTTATTAATATGTTAGATGAAGAAGAATTAAAGAGGTGTATAAATAAATATAATCCAGATATAATAGTTCCAGAAATTGAAGCAATTAGAACTGAAGTTCTTTTAGATGTAGAAAAACAGGGCATAACCGTAATTCCTACAGCTAGAGCGGCTAACCTTACAATGAACAGAGATAGAATAAGAGATTTAGCTAAATCTATAGGTCTACCTACTGCGAAATTTCAATATGCAGAGACTATAGAAGAATTTACTAAAGCAATCGATAAAATTGGATTACCTTGCGTAGTTAAACCTGTTATGAGCAGTTCTGGAAAAGGACAAAGTACAATTAAATCTTCAGATGAAATTAATCAAGCTTGGAATAATGCCATTTCTGGAGCAAGGGGTGATAGAGTAAGAATTATTATTGAAGAATTTATAAGTTTTGACTATGAAATAACTTTACTAACTGTAAAACAAAAAAATGGTCCTACTGTATTTTGTCCTCCTATAGGTCATTACCAAGAACGAGGAGATTATCAATATAGTTGGCAACCTCAAGAAATGAAAAAAGAAGAAATTATTCAAGCACAGAAAATTGCTAAAAAAATTACTGATGAATTAGGTGGCATGGGTATATTTGGAGTTGAATTTTTTATAAAAGATAATAATGTAATTTTTAGTGAACTTAGCCCAAGACCACATGATACGGGCATGGTTACTATGAAAACTCAAAGATTAAGTGAGTTTGACTTACATGTTAGAGCATTTTTAGAACTACCTATCACTCAAGAAATGATAGATAATAATTTTTCTTCAGGTGCTAGCCATGTAATTCTTGCGGATTCAGAAGGTGAAGTGGATTCATATAAAGGAGTTATTGACGCATTATCTAACCCTAATATAGATATACGTATCTTTGGAAAATCAACAACAAAAAAACACAGAAGAATGGCTGTAGTCTTAGCTCCCTCGTTAAAAGAAGCAAAAGAAGCTGCTAATAAAATTAAAGTGATTATTAAATAATAAAGCTAAACTTCTTTAAGCAACCTATCCTCTAATTGTACTCTCTGTGCTTCTAACTCTTTTGGAAGAAAACTCTCAAACCTATCAAAATGTTCTTTAACCTCTTTTATTTCTTTTAAGCCCTCAGAACTAGGTACTTCAATTAAAGAATTAAATTTTTCTGAATCAAAGTCTAAGCCTGTCCAAGTAATATCTTCATAATTAGGAACTAATCCAAAACTATTATTTTTAGCACTTACTTCACCTTTAACTCTATCAACAATCCATTTTATTATTCGCATATTCTCACCAAACCCAGGCCACATAAAATTGCCATTACTATCTTTTCTAAACCAATTCACTCTAAATATTTTTGGTGCTTTTTGACTATATTTTTGTCCTAAACCAATCCAATGTTTCCAATGCTCTGCCATATTATATCCACAGAATGGAAGCATAGCAAAAGGGTCTCTTCTTATAGAAGCCTGATTAATAGCTGCAGCAGTGGCCTCAGATCCCATAGTTGCAGCCATAAAAATACCATGATTCCAGTCATATGATTCATAAACTAATGGAAAAGTTTTTGACAACCTACCACCAAATACAAAAGCCTCAATTGGAACACCTTCTGGTTTTTCCCAATTTTTATCTAAAGACGGGCATTGTGCAGATGGTACGGTAAAACGAGCATTAGGATGCGCTGCTTTAATTTTACTATTAGGAGTCCAATCATTTCCTTGCCAATCTATTACATGGCTTGGAACATCTCCATCCATACCTTCCCACCATACATCTCCATCATCTGTCAATGCAACATTAGTAAAAATACAGTTAGACTTTAGCATTTCCATTGCATTAGGGTTAGTCTTATATGATGTTCCAGGAGCCACTCCAAAAAAACCTGCTTCAGGATTAATAGCTCTAAAAGTACCATCAGCTGAAGGCTTTATCCACGCAATGTCATCACCTACTGTTTTAACTTTCCAACCTTCAAAACATTCAGGTGGCATCATCATTGCTAAATTTGTTTTTCCACAAGCGCTTGGAAAAGCTGCTCCAATATAAGTGGTCTCTCCTTTAGGATTCTCTAAACCTAAGATTAGCATATGTTCTGCTAACCAACCTTCTTCATTTGCCATTTTAGACGCAATTCTAAGTGCGAAACATTTCTTTCCTAAAAGAGCATTACCTCCATATCCTGAACCGTAAGACCAAATTGACCTTTCTTCAGGAAAATGGACTATATATTTATCCTCAGGGTTAGGTGCACATGGCCAACTAATATCTTTTTGATTGGAGTCAAGTGGCATTCCTACAGAATGCATGCATTTTATGAAATTACCTTTATCTCCTAATACATCTAAAGCTTCCTTACCCATTCTTGTCATAATTCTCTGATTAACAACTACATAAGGACTATCTGAAATTTGGATACCAATATGAGAAATAGGTGAATTTAAAGGGCCCATTGAAAAGGGAATAATATACATTGTTCTGCCTGACATACAGCCAGCAAACAGGCCATCTAATTTAGATTTCATAGAACTAATATCAGACCAATTATTTGTAGGGCCAACATCATCTTTTGAAGACGTGCATATAAATGTTCTATCTTCAACTCTTGCAACATCACTAGGGTGAGAACGAGCTAGAAAACAATTCTTTCTTTTATTATTATTTAATCTAATAAAGGTTCCAGCATCAACCATTTCATCACAAAGACTATCATACTCTTCTTGAGAGCCATCACACCAATAGACATTTTTTGGTGTACATAAATCTTTAATTTCAGCAACCCATTTATTTAAAGCTTGGTTATTACTGGTCATGTGAAATCCTTAATTATATATAAAAATAAGGTTCATTAGAAACATGAATCTGAAAGGAAATCAACACAAAAAATTACAAATTTATTACATTAAAATTAAATATTAATTTAATCATAATATTTTTTATTAAAACCCAATATAAATGAATAATAATAAGAATTAATTACTAAATGTATTTATTAAAAATTTAAAATCTTAATCTTCGTTTTTAGATTCTATACTATTTTTTTTCTTATTCTTAATTCTCTTATAGATAGTCAAAGCACCTCCAACTAGCACCAAAGAAACTAACGTTTTTCCTATCATTCTTGTAATAAACATTTTTCACCTAATATTAAAATTAAATAACAATTATATATAGTTTAAAACATATAAATAATAATTAGAAGTTCTATTAAAAATAAGGCTATTAACTAATCAAAATTATTACCATTAGGAGTAACAATTATTTTACCACTTCTTCCATAAGTTGCTGCATGTGCAACGGCATCTTTTATATCTTCAAGTGCATAAGTCTTTTCAACCGGCACATGAATAACCTTACTTTCCATTAAATTTGCTAAATATTTATACATATCACTTATTTCTTTCTTATCCATTCTTTGAAGCCAGGGCATTAGCCAAAACCCCGTTAGTATCAAACGCTTAAATACTGTTTGATTCGATGATATTTCAATATTCTTTCCTGATAAAAGTCCATAGTTTAAAATTGTAGCTTCATCATCCAAACAGTCTCCAATCCTCAAGACTTGATCACCACCTACTGCATCTATAGCCAATTTAACATTACCATTATTAGTTAAACTTTTTACAGATTTAGACAATTCACTATTATCTAAAAGAACAATATCTGCTCCAATGTTTTTTAGTGCTTTATCTAATCCTTCCCTTCTAACAATATTTATTGTTTTTAAGCCTAAATTTTTAGCAATACTAATCACGCAGTTTCCAACGCCTGAATTAGCTGCATCCTGTATTACCCAATCACCTTTCTGCAATTGAACATATTTTTTAAGCATTAAAAAAGCAGTTGCTGGATTAACTTTCATCATAGACAGCTGAAGAATATCTACATTTTTAGGTAACAGTACTAAATTACTTTCTAAAACTAATTTTTGCTGCACCCAATTTTCTCTATCAAGAGGAAGAACAATATCACCTACCTTGAAGCCTTGCACATTTTTACCTATTTTATTAACTTTGCCTACAGACTCCGCACCTAATTTTGAAGGCAATTCATATTTTACGCCGTATTTACCCTCTAATATTAAAACATCAGCTGGATTAATAGGAAATGCTAATATATCAACCAACACCTCATTTTCTTTAGGGTCTCCTAAATCAGGCGCTTCAACGCATTCAATAACCTGTTCTGGTTGGCCAACAGATGCAAATTGTGCAATTTTCATATTATTTCCTTTTTTATATTTAGTATAGTAGATACAAATAAATAAGAATATCATTCTTAAATTAAAATTAAAATAAATAAAGAGATTTATATGAGTTTATTTCTTAAAATATTAAACAATAATTTATATAAAGCTATAGAACTTATTCTACTTAGCTCCATTCTTCCCTATGTAGTATTAGTATTAAAACTATATAATTTTGTCTTGCCTGTATTATGGATAGTTAGCATTTATTGTCTTTTAGTTTATTATATCGATAAGCAAAATATTAGATTTAAATTAAAAAGTATTTTTAATCTAAATCTTCAGGTTTTATTAAATATAATAATAAGATGGATAATTTTAAGCTTTATATTATTCTTAATTACCTATTATTTTTTTAATGATAAGCTATTTATTATTCAAAAAAATAACCCAGAAATTTTATGGAAGATAATGATATTGTATCCAATTTTTTCTGCCCTTCCTCAAGAATTTATATTTTGTAAATTTTTCTTTTATAGATATAAAAGTTTTTTTAAAAGCAAAACAACATTAGTTATAGCAAGCACTTTATGTTTTGCTATTGCTCACATTCTATTCTTAAATCTTATAGCACCTATATTAAGCTTAATAGGTGGATTCTTATTTGCTAACTCTTATAGAAAACATAAATCTTTATTACTAGTTTCTATTGAACATGGCTTATATGGCAATACACTATTTTTTGTTGGCTTAGGATGGTATTTTTGGGGAGGAAGTCTTGCGTAAATTGTTTTTATAAAAAAACATAATCAGCATAAACAATACACAACTATTTAAAATATGCCATACAAAATGCGTTCCATATAAATTAAATTCACAGGTATATAGATCTAAAGCTCTGAAGAATATTGATAATGTAAACATTAAGTTTGCTATCAGCAAATATAGTCTGCTTTGTATAGCTTTAAAGAATGTATAAAAATATATTATATAAAGGTGCAGTAGAATTATAATATAAAAACTAGAATCTCCTAAGAATGGAACATTCTGTTTTAAAATATTACCCAGATAATAATATAATATGGGAGCAAAAAGCGAAAAAAGCAAAGAAGTAATTTTTGAATGTTTAAAAATAAAATTATTAATTGAAAACAGATACATTAAAATAAATATTAATATAAAAAACATATCCATAGTACCAGTTATTCTATTTGGTACTGAATGAAAAAGAAGACTAGATACACCAATACTAAATATTAAAACTGAAAATATAATAGAAAATTTTTCTTCTCTAAATTTTTTAAAGATTAAAAATGAAATTATTATAAATGCTAAATTAGTTAAGCTATTTAGAGGTTCTGATAATATTCCATCTGTAGTTCTTTCACAATAATAATACATACTCACTCTTTAATGCTGACTAATAACGTTATTACTTGTTAGTAAAAAAGTATACACTACTTATTAATTTTTAAAATAGAAATATATTTATGTGAAACCTAAATCAAAAAACTTAGAACAGCAAAATTGGTCTATAATATTCGGAGTGTGGCTAATATATTTTTGCTTTGGTATTACTGTTGCATCAGTTGCTCCACTTGTTCCATATATAACTAATGATTTAAATATATCTTATAAACAGATGGGTTTAATATTAGGCGCATGGCAGTTTACTTATATATTTTTTGCTATACCTGCAGGTTATATATTAGATAAATATGGACTTAAGGCATCTATATTTATGGCCGCCATGATTTTTACTTTATCACTAATATCTAGAGGACTTTCAAATAATTTTTACCATATGTGGTTATCGGTTGCTTTGTTTGGTATAGGAGGCCCTTTGATATCAGTTGGAGCTCCCAAAGTTTCTAAATTATGGAAAAATCAAAAATACAGATCTATCTCTATGGGAATTTTAGTAACGGGACCACTTTTTGGAGGAATAATATCTCTATCTTTTATTAATTCTATATTTATGCCACTCCTAAATAATGACTGGCAAAAAGTCTATTTACTATATAGCTTTGTACCTTTTATTTCAGGATGTATATGGTTAATAATATTTAATAGATATAAAATATCTTATAAAAAAAATACTCTTAATTTAAACATTAAAAAAAGTTTTATGCAATTTAAGCTTATCATTAAGAAAAAAAGATTTTTAATAATCTTAATTTTAGGAACCATTTCAATGTTTTTAGTACATGGGATTGCTGGTTGGTTACCTAAAATCATCTCCTCTAAAGGAATAAATATAAATTTATCTAGCTTATTTGCTATTATACCAAGTTTTATTGGAATAATAGCTGCATTAATTATTCCTAGGTTTTCTAATAATAAAACAAGAGTAATGATTCTTACAATATTATTTTTAAATGCAATCTTTGCATTATTCTTAATTCAATCCCTAACTGTACCTCTGTTTATTTTAGGTCTTATATTACTAGGCATTTCAACTGGTTCACTTATTTCTTTATTACTAAATCATTTATCCGAAACTAAAGATATTTCATATAATAATATAGGTATAGCAAGTGGTTTATTTTTTTCAGTAATAGAAATTGGCGGTGTAATTGGTCCTTTTACAATAGGACTAATATATGATTACTATACAGACTTTAATATTGCTCTGAGCTTTTATGCATTATTAATAACTTTTATGATTATTCCTTTATACATCTTAAATAAGTTAAAATAAAATTAACTTGGAGACACATATGCCGATAAACCTTTAACATTTTCGTTATATGTTAATTGATGATTACTTGGTGGAAATGCCCTTTGCCTACAATCTATTCTTGGACAACTTCTGCAAGATACTCCAACTGGAACAATATTTTCAGAGGAATTTAATAAAACTCTCTCTCCATAAATCATTTCACTAGCATCATTTAAACTGCACCCTAAGCCTATAGAGTAAAAACTTTCTGGTGAATCAAAACCACCACTTCTTTTTTGGAAAGCTCTTGCAATACAAAAATATTTTTCACCATTTGGCATTATAGAAACCTGAACTTTTATTCTGTCTGGTGTGGTAAATGCAGAATATATATTTAGTCTTGGGCATGCTCCACTATATCTAGAAATTGCTATTCCTGAAGCTGAAAATCTTTTAGAAATATTTCCTGCTATATCTACCCTCATCATATGAAAAGGTATGCCTCTCTTCCCGGGTTTATTTAAAGTAGTAAGTCTATGACAAACCTGTTCAAAACTTACTTGAAATCTATTTTCCAAAACCTCTATATCATATTTAGTAAATAATACTTGTTCATAAAAAGTGTCATAAGGTAAAATTATTGCACCTGCAAAATAATTGGATAAAGCTAATCTACCTAATTTTCTTACTTCTCCTTCTTCAATATTGTTATCATCTAATATTGTATTAATTTCTTTATCAGCCAGTAAAAGGCCCATTTGTTGAGCCACCAAAAATGTCCTACTTGCTTGCGGAAGCCTGTCACTAATAACAAGTGTTTTAGCAACAGGGTCGTAATAGCGTATTGTATCATGCTTTATTTCAGGAGGTATTGTAGCAACTCTAATATTATGCATTTCTGAGAGGTATTCTGATAAAGGTACAAATAAATTTATATTTTTAGGTTTATTTAGATTCTTTATAATATTAAAAGCTACTCCTTCTAAAGCAGGAAAATAGTTAGAATTTTTTTGAATTAAATCTGAAATTATTTCAGCAGAAATATTACCAGACATTCCTTCAAAATTAGAGTTGCCTCCCTCTTCATCATTTATTCCACTTAATTTATTCTGATTTGTCTTGTGAATATCATAAAGACGAACAATAGCTCTGGCTATCTCTGGTTGAGAAGAAACTAAATCTTGTACATCATGATTTTTTAAATAATTATCATCAAAAACTGAATCACTAAAAACTTCCATTACATCTGATAGTAAATTTGAATCATT
Organism: uncultured Alphaproteobacteria bacterium; assembly: GCA_963934475.1. GTDB lineage: Bacteria > Pseudomonadota > Alphaproteobacteria > TMED109 > TMED109 > TMED109. The sequence goes on from CAWVYV010000001.1 coordinate 28,453, forward strand.
TTCTTTACCAATATCTGCAAGTTCTATATTGAACTCTTGTGCTAAAATAATAAGTATTTTACCAGTAACATTTCTTCTATTATTCTCTATAAGGTTTAAATAAGGTGTTGAAATACCTAAAATAGAAGCTAGTCTCTTCTGAGTGAGACTTCTTTCTCTTCTCATTCTTCTAATAGCAGCACCCAGCCTGATGCCTTTTGCATTTGGACTTTTCATGAAAAAACCTTTTTTGTAAAAATTAACAATATTACATAAGTTTACAGTCATAAGTTAACATATTTACAACTTATAGCAATATTTAAGTAGGTTAATAGGCATTTTAAGAGTAAAAAGTTTACAAATTACATAAAATTAACAATCTAAATAGGAAAAATAAATGGACGATGCAAACTTAGAAGGCTTATCACCAAGCACAAATACTACATACGACCCTCATAGTAATGAAAATATTACTTCTAAAACAAATGATAACCATGAATGGGAAGTACCAGCTTGGGCACATAATCGTTGGGCAAACATTAAAAGAGATTATACCAAAGAAGATGTAAATAAACTTCAAGGGTCTGTCAAAATTAAACACACATTAGCTGAAAATGGTGCAAAAAAACTATGGGAATTACTTCATAAAGAAGATTATGTTGCTACTTTGGGTACATACACAGGCAATATGGCTGTGCAACAAGCTAGAGCAGGATTAAAAGCAATATACCTATCTGGATGGCAAGTTGCAGCTGATGCAAATAGTTCAGGACAAATGTACCCAGACCAAAGTCTATATCCTGTTAATAGTGTTCCAGATATTGTTAAAAGAATTAATTTTGCTTTTCAAAGAGCTGATCAAGTTCAACATATGGAAAAATGTGACAATCTTGAGACTACTGATATAGATTTTTATCTTCCAATTATTGCTGATGCTGAAGCGGGTTTTGGCGGACCATTAAATTGTTTTGAATTAATGAAAAATATGATTGAATCTGGAGCTGCTGCAGTTCACTTTGAAGACCAACTAGCGTCTGAAAAAAAATGTGGTCACTTAGGAGGCAAAGTTTTAGTTCCTACTGCAACATTTGAGAGAACATTAAATTCAGCAAGATTAGCTGCAGATGTTTTGGGTGTTCCAACATTAATAATGGCAAGAACAGATGCTGAAGCAGCTAGGTTAATTACAAGCGATATTGATGAGAGAGATCAAAAATTTTTAACAGGAGAGAGAACATCTGAAGGTTTCTACAGAATGACAGGAGGTATAGAATGCGCAATTGCTAGAGGTATTGCATATGCTCCTTATGCTGATTTAGTTTGGTGTGAAACTGCAACTCCTGATCTATCTGAAGCAAGAAAATTTGCTGAAGCTTTAAAAAAAGAACACCCTGATCAAATGCTAGCATATAATTGCTCTCCTTCATTTAACTGGAAGAAACATTTAGATGAAGCACAAATGAAGGTCTTTCAAAAAGAAATCGCTGCTATGGGTTATAGATTTCAATTCATTACATTGGCAGGTTTTCATAACCTAAACTACTCAACATTTAAGCTTGCTGAAGCCTATAAAAAAAATGGGATGGCAGCCTATTCTGAATTACAACAAAAAGAATTTGGTGCAGAAAAAGATGGGTATTCTGCTACAAAACACCAAAGAGAAGTTGGAGTTTCTTATTTTGATGCAGTATCTAATGCAGTCACAAGAGGTAAATCTGCAACTACAGCAATGAGTGGCTCAACAGAAACAGATCAGTTTTAATCTTCCCCCATTGTTGGAGAAAATATTACTATTCTCTAACAATATATTATAAGGAGTAATTTAATTGCTCCTTATAATTGCTTTTGACGCAGAGCAAATAACTTTATATAACTTCTTATAAGTAAATTAAGGAATAAATATATGTTTAATTCATTAGTCTTAAATAAAACAGATGATCAAAAAGCTACAGGAAAAGTTGAAGTAATAACAGTTTCTGATTTACCTGAAGGTGATGTTTTAATAAATATTGATTACTCAACTATTAATTATAAAGATGCACTAGCAATTACATCCTCATCTCCAATAATCAAGAATTACCCTATGGTGCCAGGTATTGATTTTTCTGGAACAGTAGAAGAAACCTCAAATAATAATTTCAAGATTGGCGACAAAGTCATACTTAATGGTTTTGGAGTTGGAGAAAAATACTGGGGAGGATTATCACAAAAAGCTCGAGTAAATGGTAATTGGCTAGTTAAACTTCCTGAAAAATTTACAACTAAACAAGCTATGGCTATTGGAACTGCAGGATATACTGCAATGTTATGTGTATTAGCTTTAGAAAAAAATGGCGTAACACCTGAAAAAGGCGAAATATTAGTAACTGGTGCTACAGGAGGCGTTGGAAGTGTCGCAATATCATTATTAGCAAAACTAGGCTACAACGTAACAGCCTCTTCTGGTAGAGCTATTCATAGCGAATACCTAAAGTCCTTGGGTGCAAAAACTGTAATAGATAGAAAAGAATTATCTGAAAAAGGGAGACCATTAGGCAAAGAAATATGGGCAGGAGCCATAGATTCCGTTGGAAGTCATACATTAGCTAATATATGCGCTTCTATAAAATATGGAGGAACTGTTGCTGCATGTGGTTTAGCTCAAGGTTATGATTTACCTACTACTGTAATGCCTTTTATCTTAAGAAATGTCACTTTAGCTGGAGTAGATAGTGTGTATTGCCCAATAGAAGAAAGAACAGTGGCATGGGAAAGATTAGCTCAAGACTTAAACTTGGCTCATCTTGACAGTATGATTACAACAATTGCCCTTTCTGAAGTTGTTAGCACTGCAAACAACATGCTTTCAGGAAAAACTCACGGCAGAATACTTGTAGATGTTAATGCATAAATATTTATTGATTAATAATAAGCTTTTGCTTCCTATTGCCATCTAAATAATCTGCATTTAATACTTTCAACTCTTCATCTAAGTTTATTACAAGTGGATTACCTGTAGGTATTTCTAATTCATTAATTTTTTCATTAGAAATGTTAAAAAGTTTTTTACACAAGGCTCTTAAAGAATTGCCATGCGCAGCAATAATTATGTTTTTGCCCTCAATAACCTTTGGTTTAATATTTAAATCAAAATAAGGTATGACTCTATCATAAGTATCTTTTAATGACTCTGTATTTGGAACAAACTTAGAATCAAGATTATTATAAATCTCATCTGACCTAGGGTTGAATTTATTATCTTTATCTAGTTCTGGTGGAGCAATATCCCAAGACCTCCTATAGATTTTAATTTGATCTTCCCCTAATTTTTCTTTCATTTCTGATTTGTTTAATCCAGTCAAATTTCCATAATGCCTCTCATTAAATTCCCATGATTTAATTATATTAATATTTTCTAATGACATATTTTTAAGAATAATTTTTAAAGTATTTTTAGCTCGTTTTAGATAAGATGTATAAGCATGATCAATATTAATGTTTTCAGCTATTAATAACTCTCCTGCTTTTTTAGCTTCCAATATACCATTATCAGATAGCTCTACATCGTACCAACCCGTAAAACGATTTTCAAGATTCCATGTACTCTGTCCATGACGCACTAAAATTAATTTGCTCATAAATATTTTCCTATTAAAACCATATTTGGTATTTTTAATAACATGCTTTATACTAAAGACAATAGCCTTAAATAAACCAATACTTATGGTTTTTTAATGCCCTTTAAAAACAGGCTTTCTTTTTTCTGAAAAAGCTAAACGTCCTTCTTCATAATCCTTACTAGAAAAACAAATTGCTTCAAACTCCTTACATTTTTTATACAAATCTTTATCCTCTATATCTGCATCAATAGCTAACTTTGCAGAAGCTATTGTTAAAGGAGCATTACCTATAATAGTATTTAATACTTGCATAACACCTTCTTTAAAATCTTTTTCCTTAAAAATTTGTTCTATAATGCCCATTTGGATTGCTTCAGTTGATGAAAATTGTCTCGCAGTAAAAAAAATATACTTGGCGCGAGATGGACCAATTAGATCTCTCAATTTTTTTATTCCTAAATAATCATAAGCTAACCCTAATTTAGCTGCAGGAATTGCAAATGTACTTTTTTCAGATGCTATACGAACATCACAAGAAAGTGCTGTTGCTAACCCTCCTCCAATGCAATAGCCATTAATAATTGCTATTGTAGGTTTAGGAAAATTTTGCAAAATATTAAGAGTTGTTTTTGAAACATTATCATATAGTAAAACAGCTTCTTCTAGTGATCTATTGTCATTAAATTCAGATATATCTGCACCAGCTGAAAAAGCTTTTTCACCATTACCTGTCATAACAACACACCTAATGTCTTTATTTTTTTTATATTCCTCTAATGTGGTTCCAATTTTTTCCCACATAGAAAATGATATTGCATTTAATTTTGAAGGGTTATCTAAAACTATATATCCTACTCTGTTCTCTATATAGGAATTAATGCTTCCAGCTAGTTTTTTACTACTCATATTATTCTCTCCATTTTAAATTTTTTAATTTTATCTTTACTATAACCAAGCTCATTTAAAATTATATCCGTATGCTCGCCTTTATTTGGCGCTGCTGTTTTAATCTTACTAGGTGTTCTACTAAGCTTCATAGCTTGGCCAACTAATTTTATTTTTCCTAATTTGGGATGCACAACTGTTTGAGCAATTTTTGAATGCATTATCTGAGGGTCATCAAAAACTTCTTTAATATTATTAATCGGGCCACAAGGTATACTTGCTTCATTTAACCTTATTATCCATTCCTCCTTAGTATTTTTTGATAAAGCATTATTAATAATATCTGTAAGCTTTTTTCTATTATTAGTGCGGGCTATATCATCCTCAAAATCTTTATCGTCTAAAGACTTTCGAATATTTAATACATTACATAATCGTCTCCACATAGCCTCACCAGTAGATGCTATATTAATATACCCATCTGCAGCATTATATGTTCCCATAGGTGTCATGGTAGGGTGATTATTGCCTGTTTGTCCGGCTATTTCATTAGACACTAAATAACGAGACGCTTGAAAATCTAACATAGATACTTGTGACTCAAGCAAAGAAGCGCTAACAAATTGCCCTCTTCCCGACCTTTCACGTTCGTACAAAGCAGTTAAAATTCCTAATGCACAATGTAAACCTGCACTTAAATCTGCAACTGGAATGCCTACTCTTAAAGGCCCTTGATCTTTAAACCCAGTTACAGACATTAAACCACCCATACCTTGAGCCACCTGGTCATATCCAGGAAGGTCTGCGTATGGACCACTTTGCCCAAACCCTGAAATACTAGCGTAGATCAAACGGGGGTTTATTTTTTCTAAAACTTCATAATTAATACCGAGTCTTTTCTTTACTTTAGGGCGAAAGTTTTCAACCAATATATCCGCCTTAATAATTAGTTTTTTTAATATTTTTATGCCTTCTATACTTTTTAAATTAAGCGTTATACTTCTTTTATTTCTGTGTAAATTTTGAAAATCTGACCCTTCTCTTCTGCCACCTAGATCTTGGCTACCATCTATACTATCAGGAGGCTCTATTTTAATTACATCAGCACCCCAATCAGCAAACTGTCTAACTGCAGATGGTCCAGACCTAACTCTAGTTAGGTCTATTAATTTAAGTCCTTGTAAAGCTTCTTCCATAACTATATATATACACTCACATTAAAATAATTTACAACAAACTATATCATTATTTATAAGGCAAATAAATTTGGAACACTTGTTAGAAATATGGCTATTTAATGAAAATGCACACCTAAAAGGTATGGCATTTGGCTTAGTCCATTCATCTATTATGCTTTTAGGGTATTACAGTGGTTGGAGTATAAATAGATTTTTTAAAATTATTTCTAATGGTTATATAGCAGGCATTATAGGAGCAGCATTATCTCATATTATTGCAGATATTTTAGCATCTTTAATAGACCCTCATCTTAGATCAGCAGTTTATGGAATTGCTCTTGGCGGAATTATTCCTCTTTTAACAATTCCTATTTTAGAAAGATGGATTATTAAAAGTAAGCACCATATTGTAGTTGGTGACCATGAAGATATTGAAAAAGATATCAAATTAAAACATAAGTAAATTTCTTCCTACTCACCACTAAAGAATGTTGCTATTTATTTTTATTTAATAGACACTGGTTTTTTAGGTAAATGGACGTCTGAATGAAAATCATAACAAAGATATTTTTTTTTAACTTATTATTAATAATTTTATTACAAAAAACATCTAATGCAGAACGCCTTGCAATTTTAAATTGGGAAACTAAGGCACCAGAGTCTCTTGATAGCTTATCTCTTTCTAAAATTAAAGGTAGAGAAGAAGGTATAGCAATTATCGAACTTGATAAAAACAGTAAAGACTATGGGAAAATCCTATCTAATATTCCAGTAGATCCAAGCTTAGTTCTACACCATATTTTTTATAATCAAGACTTAACTAAGGCATATATAACTGCATTAGAAGGAAACAACCTTTATTATATTAACCTTAAAGATAAGGTTTGGAGACTAAGAGAAATACCTGTGCCTATGTGCAAAGTTCAAGAAAATATAATTTTTTCAAATAATAATAAAAAGTGGTGGTTAACATGCATGGGATCATCAAATATCATAGAAGGTAATGCAGAAAATGATACGATAGTTAAAGTAATACATATTCCTAATTCTTACCCTCATGGAATAACTTTAAATGAAGATATTGACAGATTACTTGTTGCAAATTGTGTAGCTCCAGATATGAGCAGTGCAGGCAAAACTATTGAAGTTATTGAAGCATCTACCGGCAAGCATTTGGAAAGTATAATAATATCAAGAGGAACACTAAATGCACCAGTAGAAGTTGTATTCATTCCAAAAACAAACCCTCCAATTGCTTATGCTACGACTATGATGGAAAATAGTTTATGGGCATTAAAATGGGATAATAATTTAAAATCATTTATAACAAAAGAAGTTTTTGATTTTAGAAAAAATGATAAGTCTCTTATGCCACTTGAAATATATTATAATAACAATACTACTAGGGCCTACATAACTTCTGCTGATCCAGGTGGTATTCATATTTTTGATATATCTAAAGACAAGATGAATCCTACTTTAATTAAAAGCCTAAAAACAGCAGGAGGTTCCCACCATGTAGCAATAAGTAAAAATGAAAATTTTGCTTATGTACAAAACGGCTTATTAAATATACCTGGAATCAATGATGGATCTATATCAGTTATTGATTTAGATAAACTAGAAGTCATAGATTCTATTGATACATTTAAAAAAGATGGCAAAGTACCTAATTCAATCACATTACTACCCGAATGGTACAATCCTGCTGGTCACATAAATAATGGCTTATTAGATTAAGATATTTAATGGATAATTGGCTCAGACAATATCCATAAACTAAATACCGTATACAAAATCATAAAAATAGATAAGGGGAAATGTGCCTTAATAGCATTTTTTTTATTTACTACTAATGTATAAGCAATTTTTTGCGAAATAATTATTGACGCTATATGTCCAATTATGACACTAAATAAAATTACACTCCATCCTATTTTAGCATTGATTATAAATGGGTTTATTTTATAATTTGCTGTATTAAATAAATCCCAACCTAAATTTAATGGGTCAGATAACAATGGAAAAGCTAGTTGACCTGCAATTAATAAAAATGAAAAATAATGCGCTACATGGTAAGCAGCGGCTATAGGTATCAATGAAGGTGCAAAAATTATAATAAGAGACTTTATATTATAATCTTGTTTATAATATTTTAACCCTTTAGCACAACTTACAGAAAATAAAATGAATAAAAGCATAGGCATAAAAATAATACCTAATGTATCAAGTATAATGTGAAGGTCACCAAACACAGATACTAGAAATTTAAATATAGGTATTAAAAATGAGATTGATATTATAAATAATTTAAAATTATTCCAAAAGTTTGTTTCTAATAATCCATCAAAACTAATACTTGAGACAGCAATAATAATAAATATAGTGGAATATATGTTGCCTTTACCCATTAATATTCCTGAAAATGGCATTCTAAGACTAGCTTTATTTAAATTATTAAATGGTTTATATATTCCTATTCTACCTAACATACCAAAATATATAGAAAAAATTTCGGCATAAGAAAACCAACGAACTCTTCCATATATAAACATACCTAAAAATGTAATTAATGAGTAAGCAACTAAAAATAAAGATAAATTTTTAGGAACCTCTCTACCGGGGTATACTATTGCGAACCAAAGAAATATAGTTAGCAGAAATACACCTAAAATACTTACTTCTTTTATAGATTTTCTTTTCAGCCTTTTAGCCCATTTAAATTTATATAAACTTTTTATCAATAAGGTGAATGAATAAAACCAAGGATTAAGTCTAGGCCATATATTACCACTAATTATGGATAAATAAGCAAATCCAACCCAGAACCATACCCAAATAAACACATTTAGAATATTATTTAATGGTCCTTGATCTCCATAATAGCCTATATATATAAGTAGTATTAAAATTAAAGAGCTTAAAATACCTAACCATTTATTATTATAAATATGCCTCTCAGATACTACTTTGCTAGATTTAATACTTTTATTTATAAAATATTTTGAGAAAACTAAAGTTATAATAATGATAAGAATAGATGCTATAAAATATATATATATAGGAATAGGTAATTCGTACCTTACATTCAGTCCATGAGAAAATGCGATTGAAGGAAAAAAAACAATAGATATAACTCTAAGTAATATATTACTTAGTAGGTAAAAATGGGATTTTTTTACCATCAGTTATATTTTTCTTAACTATAGTTTTATTTTTGGTACACCCAATTTTAATAAATAGTTCTACCTGCCCTAAACCATCTTCACCTTTGCAAAGACTTACTGGTAAATTTGATTTGGCACCAATTAAATCATCATGCAGCACTTTATTACATATTAAATCAGTAACTTTTACCTGAGAGTTCATCTCTGATAAATTAACTATAAAAACTTCTAATGTGTCTGAAGAATAAGCAGAAGATTGGCATAGTAAAATAAAAATGAACACTAGTTTTAAGTATAGATTTTTCATGTACAACTTTCTAATATTTAACTGTTATAATACTATCATTTATTAAAATACTATACTATCCATTAGTTAATTAATAAATGGTTTAAATAATATAATAATTTATAATTTGGTTGGATTAGGCATATTTTTATATACCTTTTCGGGATCAAAAGATTTTTCATCTTCTATAAATTTTAAAGGTTCTGCAATACCAGACTCTCCTATAGAAACTTCTCTATAAAAACAACTTCTATAGCCCACATGACAAGAAGCTTCATTTCCTCCTAAATCAGGGCCTGTCAAAGAGACTTCTATGACTAAACTATCTTGGTCATCATCAATTAGCATTCTATCTAATTTCTGAACCATTCCAGACGTCTCACCTTTTTTCCATATACTCTCTCTAGACCTTGACCAATAATGTGCATAGCCTGATGATATTGTTAATTTTAATGCCTCCTCATTCATATAAGCAAACATTAAAACTTCTTTAGTCTCTGCGTGTATAGTTATACAAGGTATCACACCTTTCTCATCAAACTTTGGTGTAAGGTCTGTACCTTCTTCAACTTGTTCTATAGAGACTCTTTTTTTAAAACTCATTTATTTACTGTCTAACTATGTTATCGTGTATTAGAAATTAATAATTTAAAACTTACATAAAAAAACTATAAATTAAAAGAAATAATCTTTGAAAAGTAAACATACTATATATATATATGTATAAATATATGTATGTATAATAATATATGTATTATATGAAAGAATTGTTAAAATAAATCGGAGCCGCCATGATTGATGACAAAACTACTAATAAAAAATTTGTACGGCCTACAAGAGAAGAAGCTATGGAAGCCGTCAAGACAATGCTTGCATGGGCTGGAGATGATCCAACTAGAGAAGGTTTATTAGAAACCCCAAAAAGAGTAGTTAAAGCTTATGAAGAATTTTTTAGCGGTTACAATATGGACCCAGATGAAATATTAAATAAAACTTTTGAAGAAGTTGCCGGTTATGACGAAATGATAATTATTAAAGATATCCGTTTAGAATCTCATTGTGAACATCATATGGTTCCAATATTGGGCAAAGCTCACCTAGCTTATATACCCAATAATCGTGTAGTAGGGATAAGCAAATTAGCTAGAATTGTAGATGTATATGGCAAAAGATTACAAACTCAAGAAACCATGACTGCTCAAATAGCGAATTCTATTCAAAGAGTACTCGACCCTAAAGGTGTAGCTGTAGTAATTGATGCAGGACACCAGTGTATGACTACAAGAGGAATCCATAAAACAAATGCAACTACTATTACTAGTCAAATGCTAGGCATTTTTAGAAGTGACTATAGAACAAGGTCTGAATTCATGAATTTAATAAAAAGTTAATTTCTTAATTATTTATTAAATTGGGGGAAATTATGGGAATAATATCTATAACACCATCAGTTCCTATAATTTTAGCATCTGCTTCTAAAATACGAGCGGAGATTTTAAAAAATACAGGCCTGCTTTTTTCTATAAAAAAATCTGATGTAAATGAAGATGAATTAAAAAAAAAATTACTTAATAAAAGCATACAAGAAGAAGCAAAAATTCTGGCATGTGCAAAAGCCTCTAATATAAGTCAAAAAAATCCTAATGAATATATAATTGGTGCAGATCAAATATGCAGCCTTAATGATAAAATATATAGCAAGCCAATAACTATGGATAATGCAATTCAGCAGTTAACTGATCTATCTGGTAAAACTCATAAACAAACAAGTGCTATATGCCTGTATTATAAAAATGA
>CAWVYV010000002.1:0-35011 GCA_963934475.1 uncultured Alphaproteobacteria bacterium
TATGGGTCCCAAAACTTTTCGAAAACAACCAGGCACAATACTTCTGGTATTTAAGACAGGTGTTTTTTGAAGTTAAAGATAGAGAGCCTTATCCTGCTATAGAGAAGCCAATTAATTTAAAAAATTCTTCTAAAGAATTAATTTATGCAAACGAATTTATATTAATAGGAGATAGTTATTATCATGTTGAGCTTATAGAAAAAATAATTGCTAAGTTTAAATCTATTATGAGTTCTCACAACATATTTTTTTTAAATAAAAAAAATATGACTATATTGAATAGAAATTTTAACATCACGCGTAGTCAATTTATATTTTTTTTGAATAAATTAAATTATGAGAGAGATAAAATAAATCCAGTTAAGTACACCTTGAAAAATAAAAAAGAAGCATCCAAAGATTTGGTATTAAAGAATAAAAATTCTCCATTTTCTGTATTAAAGAATCTTAAAATTAATTAAAATCGTGTCTAGATAAAATATAAATTATGTGTTAATAGGCATAATCTAATAGGAATTCATTCAATCATAATTGTTATTGGTGAATCTTATATATTATAAATTATATGTTGGAGTATATTATGTTTGCTTCCTTTAAAAATATTTTTAAAAACACTGATGTGGATTCTAAAGATTCTAATGACGATTATAAGATTGCCTGTGTTGCAATATTATGTGAGGCCGCATCAATGGATGGTGTGTTTGATGAAAAAGAAAAAGCACTTATATTGGTTTTAATTCAAAAACAATTTAATTTGGATTTGGAACAGGCTAATAAGGTTTTATCAGAAGGTAAACAATTAGCAGAAAATTCAACTCAATTATATGGCTTTACTAGGGTTATAAAAGAATCTTGGGAGTTGGAAAAAAGAATTAGATTGCTTGAGATGTTATGGGAATTAGCATATGTTGACGGAGAATTAAATGCTGCTGAAGATATGCTAATTAGAAGAATTGCTGGACTAATTCATGTCGAAGATAGAGAGAGAATGGAAGCAAAACAAAAAGTTTTAAAAAATATACAGTAAATTTTCTTAGCATTGATTTTAAAGGAGGTATAAAAATGACTTATGTAGTAAATGATGCTTGTATTAAATGTAAATTTACAGACTGTGTGGAAGTATGTCCTGTAGATTGTTTTTACGAAGGTGAGAATATGTTAGTTATAAACCCTGATGAATGTATAGATTGTGGAGTTTGTGAGCCTGAATGCCCTGCAGAAGCCATTTTACCTGATTCAGATTCTGGAGCTGATAAATGGCTTGATTTAAATGCAACGCAGTCAAATATTTGGCCTAATATTACAGAAAAAAAAGAACAATTAAGTGATGCTGAAGATTATCAAGGTGTGGAAAATAAATTTGAAAAATTTTATTCGGATAAGCCAGGCAAATAATTTTATTAAATTAAAAATTTGAGAGCAATTATGGATACTATCGAAAGTACATACGAAATAGGTGATTGGTTAATATATCCTAAACATGGTTTAGGTAAGGCTGTAAGTTTTGAAACACAGACAATTCTTAAAAAGAAAGTAGATTTTTTAGTAGTTTTTTTTGAACAGGAGAGGATGACTTTAAGAATACCTACCAATAAAGTAGATAAATTGGGTCTAAGATCTATTTGTGAGAAAGATGAGTTGAAGAAGGCACTTATTGCTTTGAAAGGTAAAGCTAGAATTAGAAAAACTATGTGGGCTAAAAGAGAAAAAGATTATAAAGATAAATTAGATAAAGGTGACCCTGTTTCTGTCGCAGAAGTGCTGAGAGATTTGTATAGAGGAGAAGGCGACCCTGAGCAGTCTTATAGCGAAAGGCAGTTATACGAGTTGGCATTAGGGCGTTTTGCTCGTGAAATGGTCGCAGTTAGCGGCAGTTCTTTAGATGAAGCTATAAAAAAAACTGAAACAAACCTTAAAATTAACTAATTGATGAAAGGTATTTTATATGAGCAACTATAAATCAAATGCTCATACAGATTATGAAAAAAAAATATCTGACAACAATAATAGAATCCATAATTTAGGATCATTTGAAAGAGTCTGGGTGGTCGGAGCCGTAAGAGGCAAGGCAGAGGCATTTAAAAGTATTTGCAGCCAAATTTTAGATAAAAGCAAATTAAAGGATAGGTTGGTTCTCACAGGCAATTTATTAGGCAATAATAAAAATAAAAATAATGAGTCAAAAGCAGTTATTGATATAGCGCTTAAATTAAGATCTGTATTCATGTCAAACAATTCTTTTGACATTAATGATGTTGTCTTTTTAAGAGGTTGTTTTGAGGAGCTTTTAGATAAATCTAGAGAGCTTCACATGTCTCCTAACCCATTAGAATTGGTAGATTGGATGTGTGGTAAAGGATTAGATAAAATTTTAGAGTCATACGGTATTTCTTCGTCATTATTATATCATGCAGCCAGAGACGGGGCATCTGCATTATCTAGAGCATCTGTAGAAATTCATAGGGCTATAGATAGTAATCCTGGACATTCTAACTATATGTCGTCATTAAAACGTTTAGCATATAATGAAGAAAAAACACTTTTGTTTGTTTCTGCTGGGTTATCTAAAGATAGGCCTATAGAGGCACAAAGTGATGAGTTATGGTGGGGCGGTGGATTTTCTAACTTAGATGAGCCTTACAGAGATATGGTTAGGCTGATTAGAGGTTTTGATCCAAAAGAAAAAGGTATTGCATCAGGAAAATTTGGTGTTACTTTAGATGGGGGAGAAGACCAAGTATTTGCTGCACTATTTGAAAAAAATGGTCAATTATTAGAAACAATTCAAAATTAGTTGTAATAAATTTAGTCAGATATTCTACATAATTTTTTACTTTTGGTTTTATATTCTTTTTCTATTAAAAAATTTTTAATTTTTAATTTTAATTTAGTAATTGCTGCGGCTTCAATTTGCCTTACTCTTTCTTTACTAATATTAAGTTTCTTGCCAATTTTTTCTAACGTCATAGGAGATTCACACATATGACGAGAATTTATTATAATTTTTTCTCTCTCGTCTAAGGCTTCTAAGGCTTTAGCCAACCATTTCTTTTTTCTTAATTTTTCATCATTTTTTATAAAGACATCTTCAATATTTTCTTGGCTATTATCAACTAAAAAATTTTGCCATTCTTCTAAAGTATCATTATTTAAAGGGGTATTTAAAGACGCATCTCTTTTAAGAATATGATTTTCTCTATCAGAAATAAACTTTTCTTTTACACCTAATAACCTTGCTATATTTTTTCTTTCTTCATGATTTACTTCACCATTAATTTTAAAACGTCTTAGATTAAAAAATAATGATTTTTGAGCTGAGCTGGAGCCAGTTTTTACTATGGACCAATTTTTTAAAACATATTCTTGAATAGTAGCTCTTACCCACCACCTTGAGTATGTGGAAAACCTTAAATCTCTATCTACATCAAATTTTTCAATTGCTAATAAAAGACCAATATGTCCTTCTTGAACCAGATCAGTAAAAGGTAAACCATAATGCTTAAATTGTGAGGCAATCCTAATAACTAATTTAGTATATGACAATATTAGCTTTTCTAAGGCTTTAGCATCTTTATTATTTTTCCATGATTTAGTAAGTGACTGCTCCTGTTCCTTTGAAAGTAAAGGAGAGTTCATGGAATCTGAGAAAAATTTTTTCTCTACCTGAAGATAATTACTAGTTTTTTCATTCATATTAATAGCTCCAATCTACCCCTATAAAAGATACGTAGAAAAAGTTATTATAGATGTATGAATATTTAGTTGTGATATACTATATTAATTTCAAATTAAGTTTTTTTAAATTTTTAATAGGAATATAATTATGGATAATAAAGATTTAGAACATAGACCTGAAGAAATTAGAGCGGATCAACAATTTCAGGAATTAAGACAGATCTTAAATAAAGCTATAAAGTCTTCAAATGGGTGGAAAAATATATTATCAAATATTAAACCAAATGATATTACAAATAAAAAAAGCCTAGAAAAAATTCCAATAACACGAAAATCTTCATTATCTTTATTACAGAAAAATTATCCTCCTTTAGGTGGCCTTTCTACTATTCCAGTAAATAAATTTAAGAATCTATTTGTTTCTCCGGGACCAATATATGAACCAGGAGGATGTGATGATTTTTGGAGAATGTCTCGTGCCATGAGTGCCGCTAGTTTTAGTAAAGGAGATACAGTATATAATACATTTGCTTATCATCTTACTCCTGCTGGAGAAATGATGGAGCAAGGCGCAAATAAAATAGGGGCATGTGTGATTCCTGGAGGAGTTGGAAATACAGAGCAACAAATTATAGCCATTAGTAATCTAAAGCCAAATAGATATGTAGGTACCCCCTCTTTTTTAAAAACTATTTTAGAGCAAGCTAAAGATAAAAATATTGATGTTTCATCTTTAAAAACTGGTTTAGTAGGAGGGGAAGCTTGCCCACCTTCTTTAAAAAAATTATTAAGTGAATTAGGATGTCCTGTTCTTCAGTCATATGGAACTGCAGATTTAGGTTTAGTTGCTTATGAGACTTGGGATAGCGAAGGCATGTTTTGTGATGAAGGTGTGATAATAGAAATTGTAAAGCCTGGTTCAGACGATGTTTTACCTGATGGAGAGGTTGGAGAAGTCATTGTTACAACTTTAAACCATGATTATCCTTTATTTAGATTCGCAACCGGCGATTTATCTGCAGTAATAACAGAGAAAAGTAAATGTGGTAGAACGGCTATGAGAATAAAAGGTTGGATGGGAAGAGCAGACCAAACGACTAAAGTAAGAGGCATGTTTGTTAGACCAGAGCAACTTGCAAATTTATCTAATAAAATCAAACAAATATCTAAGTTGAGATTAATTATCGGTAATATTAATCACAAAGATACTTTAAAAATATTGGTTGAACTCTCTGATGTTAGCAGTGATATTTCTAATAGAATAATAGATGAAGCTAAAGCTGAATTAAAACTTAGGGCAGATGTTGAAATTGTTGAAAATGGTAAAATACCTAACGATGGTTTAGTAATAGAAGACACAAGAACTTATGAATAATATGTTAGGCGAGTAATTGGATAAAAATTTTTTAATTCAAGCGCAAGGTTTATCTTTTGAACGAAGTGGGCGAATAATTTTTTCTTCTGTAAATTTATATTTAGAGGAAGGGCAAATTATCTTTATTAAGGGTAAAAATGGATCTGGAAAAACATCATTATTAAGATGCTTGGCTGGCTTTGCTCCAATAACAAGTGGAAAAATATTATGGTATGATAATGAAATATTACCTGCTTTTTATTCAGAAGAACCCCTTGTTGCGTGGTTAGGTCACTTAGATGCTATAAAAGGATCACTAACTGTTAAGGATAACCTATTATTTTTTGCTAAAATATGGTCAGTAAAATTAAATACGCTTAACAAATATATAAAAAAACTATCCTTTGAAAAATTCATGAACTTTCCTGCCTCTTGGCTTTCGGCAGGTGAAAAAAGAAGACTAAGTTTATTGAGACTTTCTTTTTGCCCAGCTAAAGTTTGGATTTTAGATGAGCCATCAACTTTTCTGGATAGTGATAATCGTGAAATTTTAATAGATATAATGAACACACACCTAAAAAATAAAGGTGCAATAGTATGCGCAACGCATGATAATTTAAAGATATCCAATTCCTTAGAATTAACTTTATAAATATTAAATAATTCCATTTACTAAAAGAGAAGATATATTATTAAGTATGAAGAAATTTTATAGATTAATTTTAAGAGATATACATTTAGTAATTAAAGGCTCAAGTGATGCTGGTGCTGCTTTATTATTTTATTTATTAGCTATTATAATGTTTCCTTTATCTTCAGGGACTGAGGCCACGTTGTTAACAAGTATTGCAGGGGGATCAATATGGGTGGCAGCCTTATTTTCTTCTTTACTATCTTTGGATCGTTTATTTAGGTCTGATTTTGAAGATGGGTCGCTAGAACAATTAGTTTTATCAGGAATGTCATTAGAAACTATTGTTATATCTAAATGTTTTGCCCATTGGCTAACAACTGGACTGCCTATAGTTATTCTTTCTCCTGTTCTGGCTCTAATAATAGGGCTAGATTTTTCATATTGGTGGATATTGTGTTTAACGCTTTTATTAGGAACTCCATCTCTTACCTTAATAGGTGCTACTCCTGCAGCTTTATCTTGCGCAATAGGAAAAGGAGGGGTATTAACAGCACTAATAATATTACCTTTAATGTTACCTGTTTTAATACTGGGTTCAGGAGCAATTAGTGCGGAGATTTCAGGCTTGGGAGGATTTGGACATATATATGCTCTAGCAGCAATACTTCCTATTTCCTTACTAGCAGTCCCATTTTTAGCTTCTAAGGCTTTGCGCCTTGGATGGGAATAAGAGAATACGCATGCAAAATATATTTAATTTTTTAGCTAACCCATCACGATTTAGACTTTTTTCGCAAAAAGTGTATCCTTATACATTATTTATTATGTTTACATTTATATCTTTAGGCCTTTGGTATAGTTTGTTTAATTCCCCGCCAGACTATCAACAAGGAGAAACAGTTAGAATAATGTATGTTCATGTTCCTGCAGCATGGATGGCAATGATGGTTTATCTTTCCATGACAATAATGAGTGTTTTTGCTCTTGTGTGGAGGCACCCTTTAGCTGATATATTATCTAAATGTAGCGCACCTATTGGTGCAAGCTTTACACTAATTGCTTTAGTAACAGGATCAATTTGGGGAAAACCTACATGGGGAACATGGTGGGTATGGGATGCTCGTTTAACATCAGTTTTTATTCTATTTTTAATCTATATGGGGCATATAACCTTAGTAAGATCTTTTGAGGACGAATATAAAGGGGCTCGTGCTGGAGCTATACTAACATTAATTGGAGCCTTTAATCTTCCTATTATAAAATTTTCAGTTGATTGGTGGAATACTCTTCATCAACCAGCGAGTGTAATAAAATTAGATGGGCCCACTATACATATTGACATGATGATACCTTTAATTTTAATGGCTTTAGGATTTTTATTTTTTTATTTTTCATTTCTATTGATCAATGTACAAACGGAACTAAATAATAGAAAGCTAAAGAAATTATTTATTCAAAGCTTTAGTGAAACAAATTAATTATAAATAAGGAGGTAGAATGGAAAACCACTTAATATTTGTATATTCGGCATACTTTTTTACCTTTTTAGTATTAATACTTATTGGGATAAATTTTTTCTTAGTATTTAATAAGTCCAACAAAAAAATTAGTAGTTTTAAGAATAATGTGAAAAACAAAAAATAATATGAATATAGCAAAAATAAAAAGACGTAAAAGGTTATCAATATTATTATTAGGTTTCATAGCGATTAGTATATCAGGTTTTTTAATATTATCGGCTAGCCGTGATTCATTAATATTTTTTTATTCTCCTACTGAGCTTAAAGATAAACAAGAGGTTGTTGGTAAAACAATTAGAATAGGAGGACTGGTAAGAGAAAAAAGTATTAAATTGAAAGAAAAATCAGAGATAGAATTTATAGTTGAAGATGGTGAAAATTATATTTTAGTAAGCTATACTGGAATGTTACCGGATTTGTTTAGAGAAGGCCAAGGAGTAATCTGTGAAGGCAAAATTGGTGAAGATTCAATTTTTATAGCCAATAAAATTTTAGCTAAGCATGATGAAAACTATATGCCACCAGAAGTTGCTGAAGCATTAAAAAAAACTGGAAAATGGAAAGGTAAAGGTGTAAAAAATGATTATTGAATTAGGGCATTTTTTATTAGCTTTAGCTCTTTCGTTATCTATATTTCAATTTTTGGTGCCAGTCTTAGGTGTTAAATTCAATTCTGATAGTATGATGAAGTCCACTTCTATTATAGCTTTTATGAGCTTTATATTAGTGTTATTTTCATTTTTATCTTTAGTTTATGCCTATATTACTTCTGACTTTTCTGTATCTTTAGTAGCAAAAAATTCACATTCATTAAAGCCTCTTCTTTATAAAATATCTGGTGTATGGGGTAATCATGAGGGATCTTTATTATTATGGGTATTAATACTAACATTTTATAGTGCGGCTGTTGCAATATTAGGTAGACGTCTTCCTTTAAAGCTACTGTCACTAGTTTTGTCATGCCAAGGTTTAATAGCAGCGGCATTTATAAGCTTTATTTTATTTACATCTAACCCTTTTGTTAGGGTATTCTTTCCTAATGCAGAAGGTGAAGGTTTTAATCCAATATTACAAGACTTTGGTCTAGCTATACATCCTCCATTTCTATATCTAGGGTATGTAGGCTTATCAGTAACATTTTCTTTTTCAATAGCAGCTTTATTGGTAGGTAAAGTAGATACAATTTGGGTTAAATGGGTTAGGCCATGGACTTTAATAGCATGGGTATTTTTAACTATAGGAATTGCTCTAGGTTCTTGGTGGGCATATAGAGAGTTAGGATGGGGGGGCTGGTGGTTTTGGGACCCTGTAGAAAACGCTTCTTTTATGCCTTGGCTTGCCGCCACTGCTTTATTGCACTCTTCAATAGTTGCAGAAAAAAGAGATACTTTAAAAGCGTGGACTATTTTATTAGCAATTATAGCCTTTTCTTTTTGTTTGCTAGGTACATTTATCGTAAGGTCTGGAGTTCTTGTTTCTGTTCATGCTTTTGCATCAGATCCATCAAGAGGACTATACATTCTTTTATTATTAGTATTCTTTACAGGAGGGGGCTTAGCACTATTTGCTAAAAGAGCACCTTATCTAAAGTCCGGCAGTCTTTTTAAGCCCTTAAGTAGAGAGGGAGCGTTAGTAATTAATAATATAATATTTACTTCTGCCGCTGCGACTGTACTTTTAGGAACATTATATCCAATTTTTATAGATGCTATAAACAATTCAAAAGTTTCTGTTGGTCCGCCTTATTTTGAGGCAGTTTTTATACCTTTAATGGTCCCTGCTATATTATTGTGTGCATTTAGTCCTATGCTATCTTGGAAAAGGGCTATAATAGACAATATTATAGAGAGAATTATTGCTGTATTCATATGTGCTCTATTCTTGGCATCTTTAATTATTATTATACATGGTGGGTCCGCTTCAGCTTTTTTAGGACTCTTTTTAGCATTCTGGCTTATTTGTGGAACATTGTATGAATTTTTTATAAAAGTAGGAATAAAATCTTCTTTTAAAACTTTCATACAAAGAGCATTAAATTTACCTAGATCTGCTTATGGAATGAGTGTTGCTCATATAGGGGTTGCTATATTTATTATCGGTGTAACAGTTTCTAGTGCTTGGCGTATAGATATAGAAAAACCAATAATATTAGGAGAAAAAATAATAGTTAAAGATATAGAATTGACTTTTAAAGATATTAAAAAAGTTGAGGGTCCTAATTGGAATGCAGATAGAGGTGAATTTGAAATCATTACAAGTAATGGAGCTAAACATTTCTTATATCCAGAACGTAGATTCTATCCTGCTTCGCAAGTTAATACTAGTGAGCCAGCAATTATGTCAGGCATATTTTCTGATTTATATATAGTATTAGGAGAAAGTCTTAAAGAGGAAGATAGCTATGCATTTAGAATATACTACTCTCCTTTTATTAGCTGGATTTGGTTCGGCATTCTTCTTATGGCAATGGGTGGAATTTTATCTTTATCAGATAGAAAGCATAGATTAGGCTATGGTTTAAAACAGGTTTAAAATGAAAAATAAGCTAAAATATTTTTATTCATACATTCCATTAATTATTTTTTTTATTTTAGTATTGTTTTTTGCTAGACAATTAATCTTAAAAGAAGACCCTTCTGAATTGCCATCAGTTTTAATAGATGAAAAATTTCCCAGTATAGCCTTATCAGAATTACCAGGCTATAAAGTATTTTCAAATAAAAACTTAATTAACGCAAATGGTCCTTCATTAGTTAATATCTGGTCAAGTTGGTGCGTACCATGTAAAATTGAGCATGAGTATTTAATGAGTATGAGTAATAATATTATCATTTATGGAATTAATTATAAAGATAACAAAGAAGATGCGTTAAAAGTATTAGAGTTAAATGGTAATCCTTTTTATGCTATTGGAGCTGATCGGGATGGAATGCAATCTATTAATTTAGGAGTATATGGTGTTCCAGAAACATTTATTATAGATAGAGATGGCAATATTAGGTATCGTCATGTAGGTCCAATATTAGAATATGATATGGAAAAAATTATTTTGCCAATTATTAATAAAATTAAACAGGAAAGATTATGATAACTATAATAAAATTTATATTTTGTTTTTTTATTATAGGTAACTCTGTTTTAGCAGATGCTAACACTAAAGTAGCATATGAACTATATGAAGAACTTCGTTGCTTAGTATGTCAAAACCAATCTTTACTGGAGTCTAATGCTCCCTTAGCACTTGATTTAAAAAAAGTAGTTATGGATAAGATAGAATTAGGACAATCAAAAGGTGAAATAAAAAAGTTCTTAGTAGATAGATATGGAGAATTTATTTTATTAAAACCAAAATATTCTATGCAGAATATTTTATTATGGCTTGGGCCAATACTTTTTTTATTCATAGGGTTTTTTGTGACCTTTGTTTTCTTAAGAAAGCAATCTATGTATAAGGCAGAACAGCTTCCTTTAACTAAAGAAGAAGAAAACAGTTTGAAAAAAATATTAGATAATAATGTGTCCTAATGAATATATTTATTTTTATAATAATTTTAATAGCATTATTTTTTTCACTAATAATTCTATATTTTTTAAATAAATCTATAAAAAGTCCGTCAATAAGCGAGGTTAATAATAATATTTTTAAGCTACAGTTTAATGAAATCAGTAAAGACCTTAAAATGGGAGTTATAAAGCAAGAAGAATATGATTTGTTAAAGAATGAGCTTTCTAGAAGAATTTTAAAATATTCTCTAAAAAATAATTTAGAATCAAAAGAAGGTGGAAAAGTAGGAATTTATTTTTTTAAATTAATCTCTGTGCCAATAATTATAATTTCTTCTATAGTTTTCTACTATTCTAATGGACAGCCTAGTTTGCCAGACTTGTCATTATCTTTTAGAGCTGCAAATGGTGTGCCAGAAGTATTTTATCAGAGAGCAATAATAGATATTGATAAGCAAATTATCAATTCAGAAGATAGTGAAGATAGTATAGAATTATATATTTTAAAGGCCAATACATTAAAAGCTTTAAATCAAAATGATCAGGCATTAATTGTTTGGGAATATATTATTAATACTTTTCCAGATAAGATTGATGCAATAGCATTTTTATCTTACGGGGAAACAATTGTTCAGGGTGCAATTAATAAAGAAAATAAGATCATTATTTCAGGTGTAGCTAAAGAAGTTTTTGAAAATGCAGCCAAATTATCAAGCGTTGACAATGAGGTTGGCGCGTTGGCTAGATTTTATATAGGTCTGCACGCTTATCAAAACGAAAATATTTTATTAGCCAACGATATTTGGGGCTTTATTATAGAGTCTACACCTAATGAGGCGCCATGGAAAAAGCAGCTTGAAGAACAAATTAATCAATTTTCTAATAATAAAACTAATATTCAAGAACAAGAGATTAAATCTATGGTTGAGAGGTTAGATAAGAGGCTTTATGATTCAGATAGTCAGGATGTTATGCAATGGCAAAAATTAGGGCGATCTTACTTAGTACTAGGAGAAATAGATAAATCTAATAAGGCCTATCAAAAGGCCTATGATTTGGATAATAACAATATAGACTCGGCCAAAGGTTTGGCTGAATCAATGTTGCTTAGTCAAAAGAATAATAAAAATGTTAATAATAATATTATCATTTTGTTTGAAAATATTCTAAGTAAGGAAGAGAATTATCCACTTGCATTATGGGTCGTTGCAGAGCATGAAATAATATTAAATAATTATAAGAGAGCTAAAAAATTATTAAATAGACTTTTAATTCAGTTGTCTGAAGACTCAGAAGAATATAATTTAGTGCTTAATAAGATTAAAGAAATAAATAATTAAATAGGATAGTTTAACATGAACATAAATATTTCAGTAGTTATCCCTATTTATAATGAGGAAGGTAATATCGTTCCTCTTATAGAAGAGCTGCTTCCAATAGTTGATAAGATTGGTGGAGGAGAAATAATTATTGTAAATGACAATTCAAATGATAGCAGTAAAGATTTGGTTTTAAATAATAAAGGTAGCAATAAGACCAAAATTAAATTATTAAGTCATACAGTGCAATCTGGCCAAAGTGCAGGATTATTAACAGGTATAAAATTTGCCAGTAATAATTTAATTGTTACTTTAGATGGAGATGGGCAGAATGACCCAAAAGATATTTTTTCTATGTTGGAAGTTTGGAAAGATTCTAAAAAAGACAAAGAGTTATTAGTTATTGGTCATAGAGTAAATAGAAAAGATACTTGGTCAAGGCGATACGCATCTTTGTTGGCGTTAAAAGTAAGAAAATTTATACTAAAAGATTCAACACCAGACAGTGGGTGTGGAATTAAAATATTTTCACGTAATTTATTTTTAAGCTTACCTTATTTTGATCACATTCATAGATTTTTACCTGCTTTGACGAGAAGGCATGGAGGGACAGTAGTATCACATGCTGTTAGTCATAGAAATAGGTTGTCTGGTATTTCTAAGTACAGTAACTTCCAAAGATTCAAGGTGGGGGTAATCGATTTATTTGGCGTTTCATGGTTAATAAAAAGGTCTTCATTTCCAATAAAAGTTATTGTTGAAACTAAAGAAAATTAAATAAAAGGAATAGTGTCATGGATAAAAACTTAATGTGGATGATTATAGGTTTTGTGGGACAAGGATTTTTCTCTGCTAGATTTATTGTGCAATGGATAATGTCAGAAATAAAAAAACAAAGTATTATTCCTCTTGGGTTTTGGTATTTTTCTTTATTAGGTGGGGTCACACTTTTTGCCTATGCTTTATATAAAGAAGACCCTGTTTTTATAGTAGGGCAAGGTGCAGGGTTATTGATCTACTCTAGGAATTTATATTTAATAAGAAAGAGAGCTAAAACTGATAAGTCAAAATAAGTTATGTATATAAAAAATTATAACTCCAATTATTATATTGCTTTATTTCTTTTTACTATATTTGTAATAAGAACATTCCTTTGGCAATCGGCTGGTTTAGATTTATCATTTGATGAGGCTCAATATTGGACTTGGTCTCTAAGCCCCGCATGGGGTTACTACTCTAAGCCCCCATTTTTATCATGGTTAATAAAAGGCTTTACATCTTTATGTGGTGATTCCGAATTTTGTATTAGGATGGGGTCTCCTATATTACATTCTTTATCAGCATTTTTTATTGCTTTAACAGCTTGTAATTTTAGTAATAATAAGCATTCAAAGTTTATTGGATTTATTGCGGCATCTATATGGATTTTAATACCTGGTATAAGCTTATCTTCAGGTTTTATAAGTACTGATGTTCCATTGTTGTTTTTTACTTCTTTAGTGCTATGGTCTTTTAGTAAAATTTTACTTAATAAAAAACATTTTATTTATTATTTGATATTTTGTTTATCTCTCTCATTAGGTTTTCTTTCAAAATACGCTATTATTTATTTCATTATTGGCATTATCTTAGCTGTGATTTTAGATAGGTCGATATATAAAAATATAAGAAACAGGTTTTCAAAAAAATCTTTAATTTTAATATTTTCTGGTTTTGTAATAATTATTTTTCAGCATTTAAATTGGAATTATAATAACAGTTTTATAACTGCACAGCATACTTTAGCTAATGCTAATATAGGAGGAGAAGGAAATAGTTTTAAAAATATATTCAAATTCTTTTTTGAGCAATTCTTTGTTTTTGGCCCTTTATCTTTTTTATTACTTATTATTACACTTTTTAAATATAAAAGAGTTTCTCCAGAAGAAAAAATATTAATATTTTTAACATTTACACCATTAATTTTAGTTATTTTTCAAGCCTTTATCTCTAGAGCTCATGCAAACTGGGCAGCAATAGCTTATGTTCCCGGCACAGTATTATTGGCTTTACAGATAGCAAAGTTTTGGGAAGAAAAGCGAAAAATTTATTTTGCTATTATCTCGGTAGGTATAGCATTTATGCTTTTAATTCCTTTATCGGGGGTTTATAATTTTGGAATAGACCCATATAAAAAAAATAGAGGTTGGGCTGATTTGGGTTTAGAAATATCAGATATATATGCATCATATCCTAATGCCGTTCTTGTGACAGATGATAGAAGAGTTATGGCCGAAGCATTATATTATATGAATAATAAGCCAAAAAAATGGGTTAGATGGAATGCAGATGGCCATATACATGATCATTATGAGTTAGTCACAAAGCATAATGACCTAAAGTCTGAAGTTGGATTAATGGTTTCTTCAGAGCGTAATAATAACCATTTTGTATTAAGCTTTGAAAAAGTTACGTTATTAAAAACCCTTTATAGGGTTGAGAGTAAGGAAAAGAATAAAGCCTATAAAGTATGGCTTCTAGAAGGCTATAAAAATAAATAAGGCAATGTAATAATTATAAAGTAGGTTTTTTTATGATGAGAATTGAAGATTGGGAAAAAGAGAATCTGTCTGAGGAGCAATTAATTATTTATAAAGAAATTATAAATGGACCAAGAGGAAATATAGTGGGCCCTCTTAGAATTTGGCTTAATAATGCAAAGCTTGCATCATGTGCCCAAGCTCTGGGAAAATATGCTAGATATGATAGTAATTTGCCTGCTGCCTTATCAGAGCTTGCTATAATTACTACTGGAAGGTGTTGGTCGACAGGTTTTGAATGGGAGCAGCATGCCCCATTGGCTGAAAAAGCAGGAATCAATATCAAGTATATTAATCAAATAGCCATTGCAAATAGGCCAATATTTGAAAAGCATGATCAACAGGCTGTTTATGATTTTGCAGCTGAAGCTAATATAAATAAGAATGTATCGGATAAAGTATATAATAAAGCATATAATCTATTAGGTAAAAATGCATTAATAGATATTGTAGCTATCTGCGGTTATTATAATTTGATTTCTATGACTTTAAATATTTTTAGAATTCCTCAGGAAGGAAATGATTGGCCTCTTCCTAAAATAAATGATTTTAGTAAAATGTTGCCATAAATTCTTTTCTAATTTTTTTCAAGCTCAGAATCCCAATATAGATAGTCCATCCAGCTCTTATGTAAATAATTAGGTGGAAATTTTTTACCAACAAATTGTAATTGATAGTTAGTAGGTTGATAGGGAGTTTTTATTAGTTTCATGTTTACTTGCGATAATAATAAATTACTTTTCTTAAGATTACATTTTGAACAGGATGCTACAACATTCTCCCATCTTGTTTTTCCTCCTTTAGACTTTGGAATAACGTGGTCAAAAGTTAAATCATTACTATTAAATAGTTCCCCACAATATTGACAAGAAAAGTTATCTCTTAAAAAAAGGTTGAACCTTGTGAAAGGAGGTTTTTTAGATATAGGAACATATTTTTTTAATGCTATTACACTAGGTATTTTCATAGAAAATGATGAGGATCGAACTTCCGAATCATATTCGGCTATTATATTCACTCGGTTTAAGAAAACTGCTTTAATAGAAGATTGCCATTTCCATAGAGATAAAGGAAAATAACTAATAGGTTGATAATCTGCATTTAGTATAAGGGCAGGGTAATCTTTCATACTTAATTTATCTCCTGTTACATAGATAAATACTAAAACAATAAATATTATACTCCTAATGTTAATAGCATCTATCAGATACGTTATAAGTTATTGCATAGTTTAATAAATTCAACTCCTTTATTAATTCCCTCTTCATTTATACTATGCCCAAGATTATTACATTTATAACTACTTACTTTAGCACCTAGAGCCTTTAGTGAGCTTTCTGCATCAAACATACTTTTAATTGGAATAACCTCATCTAATTCCCCGTGAATAAGTATAATTTTATGTTTATCACTTAGGAGAGCATTATTATTAATGAATGATCCTGAATAACATAACAAGCCTCCGAATGTATTGTTAGTGCCTATTTCTAGTGTTATCATTGATCCTTGACTGAAACCTATTAAGAATGTTTTTTTATCAGAGATTGATAATTGTTTTTGCCAATGTTTAATAAAAACATTTACTTTCTTAGAAGATAATAAAACTTTTTGAGGCATTTCACTTCTATCTATCGAGCCATCATTTTTAAAATCTAAACCAAACCATTGCTTACCCTCTAAAGGGTTTTGAGGACATACTTCAGGGCCATTAGGGCTTAGAAAATATGCAGATGGAAAATGTTTTGCAAATAAAGGAGCTAATTGGATTAAATCATCTCCGTTAGAACCCCAGCCATGGAAAAATATAATTAGCATTTCAGGTTTTTGAGTCTTTTGTTTTAGGTTAGGTCCTGTGATTAATATTTCATTTTTCATAACAAAAACTTTCATTAAGTTGATTTATAATATACTTGTATTAATTTTTGAGTAAAAAGTTAATTATTATTTTAAAATAGAAATATGACATTGAAATTATATTCTAACAACACACGGTTTGCGCCAAGCCCCACTGGACATATGCATTTAGGGCATGTTTTTTCTGCTTTATTTTCGTATGAAGCGGCAAAAAAACTTGGAGGGAAGTTTATATTACGTATAGAGGATATTGATTCTCAGAGATCCAGTAAGGTTTTTGAGGAATCAATTTATGAAGATTTAGAATGGCTGCAAATAAAATACAGCACAGACATTAGGTATCAAGCTGATCATATGGATGATTATAAAGGAGCTATAAAAGAATTACAAAAGTTAGACATGGTCTATCCTTGTTTCTGTTCTCGCTCTGATATTAAGGCGGAAATTATGCGAGCTGGCAATGCACCGCATGAGGAGGAAACATCAATATATCCAGGAACATGTAGAAGGTTATCTAAAGAAGAGCGAATTAAAAAAATAGCTATAGGGACTAGTTTTGCTTGGAGATTAAATATAAGGGCTGCAGCTAAAAAATTAGGAAATTTAGTTTGGAGAGATTTAAGGTTAGGCAAACATACTGTGCCTGTTGGTACTATGGGAGATGTTGTATTAGCTAGAAAAGATGTTCCTACTTCATACCATTTGTCTGCAACCTTAGATGACCACATCCAAAGAATAGGATTAGTAACTAGAGGAGAAGATTTAGTTAGTGCGACACATGTACATAAAATAATACAATCTTTATTAGAATTAAAATCTCCAATATATTTGCATCATCCATTAATATTAGATTCTAAAGGAGTTAGATTGTCTAAAAGAACCCGAGCTCAAACTGTTAAATCACTAAAAACTTCTGGCCTAAAAAGGAATGACGTGATTGATTTGTTTGGAAAAGACAATATATTATCCTTATTAAGCTTAATTAAATAAATTTCTTTATCTGGAGATAATCATTGTTAATTTTTTTAAATTCAATACTTCCTTTTATAATAATAACAGTTTTAATTGCTGTATTGATTGTTCTCTTAATAGGCATTATTTCGATGTTAAAAGGAGGAGAGTTTAACAAACGATGGGGCAATAAGTTAATGAGAGCCAGAGTTGCATTACAAGGACTGGCCATAATACTTATTTTATTAACGGCGTATTTATTTTCTGGATAAATTGTTTTTGGCTCTATATAATGATCATAATTAATAATAATTTGAGGAAAGTTGTATGAAAGTTCTTGTGCCTGTAAAAAGAGTTATAGACTATAATGTTAAAATCAGAGTAAATTCTGAAGGGTCTGCAGTAGAGACAAATAATGTAAAAATGTCTATGAATCCTTTTGATGAAATAGCAGTCGAAGAAGCTGTGCGTTTGAAGGAAGCAGGATTAGTAGATGAGATTATAATAGTATCTATAGGAAATAAAGGTGTTCAAGAGACTATTCGTACTGCATTTGCTATGGGTGGAGATCGAGGAATCCATATATTAAATGAAGAGAATACAGAGCCTCTTGTAGTAGCAAAAATTTTAAAAGATATTGTAAATAATGAAAAAACAGATTTAGTCATAATGGGTAAACAAGCTATAGATGATGATGCTAATCAAACTGGACAAATGTTAGCAGCACTTTTAGATTGGCCACAAGGAACTTTTGCATCAAAAATAGAATTAAATAATAATGAAATAAATATAGTTAGAGAAATTGATGGAGGTTTAGAAACCTTAAATATTAAATTGCCTTGTATAATTACTGCTGATCTAAGGCTAAATGAACCTAGATATGCTTCTTTGCCTAATATTATGAAAGCTAAGAAGAAAGAAATCATAGAGGTTCCGATCGCGGATACAGGAATAGATTTTAAAAACCGTTTAGAAATTATAAAAGTTCAAGAGCCTCCTGTAAGAGTGGGAGGAAGAAAAGTGGAAAATGTGGACGAATTAATTAATGTACTTAAAAATGAAGTTGGAGTGATATAATGTCGGTATTAGTTATAGCAGAACCTAATAGTAAAGAAGTAGATAGGGGGACTCTATCCGCTATTACAGCAGCACAAAGTATTAGTGATAATATTTCTTTATTAGTACTGGATTCTTCCGAAGAGGTTTTAAAAAATTGTCAAAATATTAAAGGAGTAACTACTGTTATTGCTGCTAAGGGTGAACTAGAAGGTGGTTTGGCAGAAAATTTAGCCCCAGTAATTATTGAGGCTATAAAAGATGCTACACATATTTTAAGTTCAGCAGGAACATTTGGTAAGAATATTATGCCTAGGGTAGCAGCTTTAAAAGATTCACAGCAAATTTCAGATGTTTGTGAGATTATAGATGAAGATACTTTTGTTAGACCTATATATGCAGGTAATGCCTTAGCAACTGTGAAATCCTTAGATAAAGTAAAATTTCTAACAGTTAGAGCTACTGCTTTTCAAGCTGCTGAAACTCAAGGAGGTTCTGCTAAAATTGTGGATGGGCCAATAGCAAAGACAAATGGATTAAGTTCATTTGTAAAGAGAGATTTATCAGAATCTGATAGGCCAGAATTAACGGCCGCAAAAATAGTGGTATCTGGAGGAAGAGGCATAGGAAGTGCAGATAATTTTGCATTATTAGACCCTTTAGCAGATAAGTTAGGAGCTGCGGTTGGAGCTAGTAGGGCAGCTGTAGATGCAGGTTATGTTCCAAATGACTATCAGGTAGGACAAACAGGGAAAGTAGTGGCGCCAGAATTATATATAGCGATAGGAATATCAGGAGCTATTCAGCATCTAGCTGGTATGAAGGACTCAAAGGTTATAGTAGCCATTAATAAAGATGAAGAAGCACCAATATTCCAGATTGCAGACTTTGGTCTTGTAGGTGATTTATTTCAAGTTGTACCTGAATTATCAGAAAAATTATAATAAAGAATAGGTAAAAATATTGCGTATAATATGTCTTGATTTAGAAGGAGTTTTAGTCCCAGAAATATGGGTATCTCTTGCTGAAAGAACTAAAATTAAAGATTTGTTTCTAACGACAAGAGATATAGAGAATTATTCTGAGCTAATGGATCATAGATTAAAGGTTTTTAAACGTGAAGGGTTAAAGATTGAGGATATTCATGATGCGGTGAATGCTTTAGAGCCTTTTGATGGTGCTAAAGAATTTTTAGATATATTATCTAAAGACTTTCAAGTTGTGATTCTGTCTGACACATTTTACGAGATAGCTTCTCCACTCTTCAATAAATTAGGTAGCCCAACAGTATTTTGCCATCATTTAGACGTCTCTAAAACTGGAGTTATCGAAGGATATAACTTAAGAATTGAAAATCAAAAGAAAAGAGCTGTGGAGGCCTTTCATAAGCTAGGGTTCTCTGTTTATGCGGCTGGAGATTCTTATAATGATATTGGAATGCTTCAGGAGGCAGATCTTGGAGTATTATTCTCTGCACCATCAGAATTAATGAAGAAGTATAAAAATTTTAAAACAGCAAATAATTATACTCAATTAAAAGAGTTATTAACTAAGTAAAAATTAATTTCTTTTAGCCTCATTCTTGAGCCAAGAAACAATATCTTTGCTCTCCCAGTCTATTATACCTTCTATTCTCCATAGAACCTCTCCTGCCTTATTAGAAATTAAAGTAGTAGGTATTCCTCTTAATTTAAAAGTTTTATTAGAGCTCATGTCAAAATCTGTAAAAATATTTTTTTCTTCAAAACCTAACTTTTTTATAAAAGATTTTATTTTATCATAATCTTTAAAACTATCTTGGTTGATATATATTATTTTAACGTCTGAATTTTTTAATTTTTTAGAGAGGTTATTTAATGCAGGCATTTCTTTTACACATGGTACGCACCATAAAGCCCAAAAATTTATTATTAGCAATTTATCTTTTGAAATCTCATATAGAGTTTTACTTTTATTTTCTAAATTTGTAAAACTCACATTAGGTAGATTCTTTATTTGTTCTTCTACTTTAATTTTTTTAATAGATTCTGGAATATTATTAGCATTACAGGTAATATTAGTTAACATAATTAAAATTATGCTAAAATATATGTACGGATTAGAAATATTTTTTATAGAAATTATCATATACTTTTCTCTCTATTATTGTATAGGTAATGATAGTAATTATTGGGTAATTAAATGAATAAAGCAAAATCTAAAAAAAATAAACAAACTTCTCAAATGTGGGGAGGAAGGTTTAAAAAAGATTCATCAGAGATAATGAAAACTATTAATGCGTCAATCTGGTTTGATAAAAAATTAGCCTTCAATGACATTGATTTAAGTAAAGCGCATTCTGATATGCTTTATAGTAATGGCATAATTTTAAATGCAGATAATAAAAAGATTCAAAAAGGTTTAAGCCTAATTGAAAAAGAAATTAATAATAATACGTTTGTATTTTCTGATGAGCTTGAAGATATTCATATGCATATAGAAGCAAGATTAATTGAATTAATTGGAGATGCAGGAAAAAAATTACACACTGCTAGATCTAGAAACGATCAAGTTGCAACCTCATTTAAAATGTGGGTTAGAGATGAATTAGATATAGTTTTGGAATTGATAAAAAATATGCAAGCATCTTTGATTTTTCAAGCTCAGTCGCATGTTAATACGATATTGCCAGGTTTTACGCATTTACAGCCAGCACAACCCATTAGCTTGGCTCATCACTTGTTAGCGTATGTGGAAATGCTAGGAAGAGATAAGGGTAGAATTGAAGATGCCAAAGAAAGATTAAATAAATCACCTTTAGGAGCGGCAGCTTTAGCCGGAACATCATTTCCAATAGATAGGTTTGCAACTGCTAAAGCATTAGGTTTTAAAAAACCTATGGAGAATTCTATCGATGCAGTTAGCGATAGAGATTTTGTATTAGAAGCTTTATCTAGCGCATCTATTATTATGGTACATCTATCAAGGTTAGCAGAAGAAATAGTAATATGGGCTTCACCAGGTTTTAATTTTATAAATTTACCAGATAGCTTTTCAACAGGCTCTTCTATTATGCCTCAAAAGAGGAATCCAGATGCTGCGGAATTAATTAGGGGCAAAACAGGAAGAGTAGCTAGCTCATTTTATAATGTATTAACTATGCTTAAGGGTTTACCTTTAGCATATTCTAAAGATATGCAAGAAGATAAGGAGCCATTTTTTGATGCTTTCAGTAACTTAAAGTTATGTTTAAAAGTTGCGGAAGGGCTTATAAGAGAAGTAGAGTTTAATACAGAAGCTATGCAATCTATGGCAGATTTAGGTTATATAACTGCTACTGATCTCGCTGATTGGCTTGTTAAAAAATGCAATATACCTTTCAGAGATGCTCATTCCATTACTGGAAAGGTAGTAAAACACGCAGAAAATAATAAATTAACTTTAGATCAGATAGCTATGGAAGATTTTAAAAAAATTGATAAAAGAATCACAAATGATGTTTTAAAGGTGCTTTCTTTAAAAAATTCTTTAGAAAGTCGAGATAGTTATGGAGGAACATCACCAAAGGTAGTAAAAAAAGCATTAAAATATGCTGAAAAAAAATGGTTAAAATAATGATAAGTAAATTAAATAATAATTTTTATATATTTTTAATAGTAATTTTTATTGCTTTAAATGGTTGTGGAAAAAGAGGAGCCTTAGAAAGGCCTCCTTTAAATGATGGCATTGAGCCAGCTATAGTTGAAGAAAATAATTAAAAATAAGGTTTCCAGATGAATAATTATTCTTTTAAAG
This sequence comes from uncultured Alphaproteobacteria bacterium, assembly GCA_963934475.1. Classification (GTDB taxonomy): domain Bacteria; phylum Pseudomonadota; class Alphaproteobacteria; order TMED109; family TMED109; genus TMED109. The sequence continues at coordinate 22,221 of CAWVYV010000002.1, forward strand.
ATGGTGTACTATATGTAGATGATGTTTCTATATTAGCAATAGAAAAGCAATGTACTACTCCAGTTTATATTTATTCTGAATTATGTTTATCTAATAATTATAAAGCTCTAGAAGAAGCTTTAGAGGATAAGCTAGGGGAAAAACATCCTAAACTAATTGCTTATTCTGTAAAAGCAAATTCTAATATAGCTGTTATTAATGTTTTAAAAAAACTCGGGTCGGGCGCTGATGTAGTTTCTTCGGGCGAGCTAAAAAGAGTAATAAAGGCTGGTATAAAGGGAGACAAAATAGTTTTTTCTGGTGTAGGTAAAACTAAGGAAGAGCTTTCTTTAGCCCTTGATGCTAATGTAATGCAATTTAATATAGAGTCTGTTCCAGAATTAGAGATGCTTTCTGATGTAGCCGTATTAAAGAAAAAAAAAGCACCTATAGCATTTAGGATTAATCCAGATATAGATGCGGGTGGGCACGAAAAAATTTCTACTGGGGGAAGTAATACTAAATTTGGTATACCATATAAAGACGCAGTGACTGCATATGAATATGCAAAAACTCTTCCAGGAATTCAAGTTGTCGGAATTGATATACATATAGGTTCTCAAATTACTGATATTGAACCATTTAAATTAGCTTTTAATAAGGTTTTGCTTTTATATAAAGAGTTAAAAGAAAATGGACATAATATTATTAATTTAGATTTAGGAGGAGGCATAGGAGTTGCGTATGATAATAATATAAAGCCTTTCCACATTGATAAATATGCTGATTTAATTAAAGAAAAATTTAGTTCATTAGGCTGCAAGTTGATTTTTGAGCCAGGTCGTTTTATTACAGCAAATGCAGGAATACTATTAACTAAGGTTATTAGAAACAAAGAAAGTTATGATAATAATTTTCTTATAGTAGATTCTGCTATGAATGATATCTTAAGGCCTGCTCTTTATGATGCTTATCATGAAGTTGTTTCAGTAAAGGAATATAAAATAGAAGAAGAATTTATTGATTATCAAGTTGTAGGGCCTATATGTGAAACTGGAGATATTATATGTAGAAATGCTCGCTTAAATAAAACAAAAGATGGAGATTTGCTTGTAATAAAATTTGCTGGAGCTTATGGCGCAGTTATGTCTTCGTTCTATAATAGTAGAGATTTAGTTCCTGAAATAATGATTAGTAATAAAAAAATAAATATTATTCGTAAGAGAGTTTTAATTGAGGATTTTATCTCTTATGAAAAAATCCCATTATAAGATAATTTTTGTGAGTAAGTGTAATGAGCAGTAATGAAAAATTTAGGTCCCCCTTACCATTTAGTTTAAATATAAAAATTTATATAGCTAGACTTGCTCTAATCTCGGAGTATTTAGCCCCATACTTTTTTAAAATCTTTATACTATCATCAATCTTTATAATATTAGCATTAACAGAATTTTTATCTCTATTGCCGTATTGGCTTCATATACTATTATTAACTTTATTTTTTTTTACTTATCTATTTATTATTATAAGTTTTATATTGAAGTTTAAATGGCCCACAAATATTATTTGTGCAAAGAGAATAGAGCAAGATAATAATGTAGAGCATATGCCCTTTAGTTCATTATTTGATAAGCCTACTTTAAATAAAGATAATATAATCTGGGAAGAGCACTTCCAACGGATTTTAAAAATTTCAAAATCTTTAAATAATATTAGATTAAAGTCTTCTTATTCTCATATTGACCCATTGTGCATTAGGTTGCCATTTATTACTTTATTTTTATTTTTTATTATAGGGTTTAATAATAATTTTGATAAAAAAATTGAAGCAGCTTTATTGCCTGAGCAAGATATAGTGATTGTCAGTTCTGGTGTTTTTACGGGATGGATAAATCCTCCAGAATATACAAATCTGCAACCAATTTTAATCACAAATAGCGATAGCCCTATAAAGGCTCCTATAGGAAGTTCTTTATCAGCGAGAGTCTTTGGTGGAAATGGCGCTGTAGAACTAAATATGAGTGATGAAAAGAAATTATTTATACAAATAGATAAAGATAATGCAGCAATTGAGAGTGTTATTGATAAAAATATCAGTCTTGTTATTAAGCAAAATAAAAATATTATTTTTAAGCAAAATATTGAAGTTATTAAAGATAACCCACCTCTAGTTGATTTTATAGAAAAACCAAAATCTACAATTAAAGGAGTTTTAGATTTAGATTACGTATTTTCTGATGATTATAATATAACTAAACTTTATGTTAAAATTGACTTAATAAAACCGATAATTACATCTGAATTAAAAGAAATTAAATTTAATATTCCATTTGAGGGAAGTGGTAAAGATCAAAGTGTAGGAAAATATTATCACGATTTATCAGAACATATATGGGCAGGTTTACCAGCTAATATTACTCTAGTTGCACACGATTATCTAGGACAAATAGGCAATAGTAAAAAAGTGGATATACTTTTGCCGGCAAAACCATTTAATAATCTGTTAGCATTATCTGTGGTTAACCAAAGAAAAAATTTAGCTTTAAATAAAACAAAACCTTTCGAAGTAGGAAAGATAATAGAGGAAATTGCTGAAGATGAATTTTTTAAGAATAAATTACCAGTTGCTAAAGCTTGGCTGTTAGAATCTTCAAATATTTTATTAGAAAGCAGTGATGGTTCTTTATTAACGGATACAAAAAAATCATTTGTTATAGATTTATTGTGGAAAACAGCTTTATATATTGAATCTGGTCAACTATCTATAGCGGAAAATGAATTAAGGCGAGCTCAGGAAGATTTGCAAGAAGCATTATCTGAGAGTGGAGAAGGTGCAGAAATTGATGAAATGTTAGCTAATTTAGATAGCGCATTAGCTAAATATTTGGATGAGTTAGAAAACCCTATGGATGTTGATGCACCTCAACTATCAGAATCTGATGATCCAGGAGATAGAGGTGGTGAGAATGGTGCTCAATCTAACGAGAGAGAAAATTTAGAAGAAAAGTTAGAAGATATTGCTGAATTAACAGCTTCTGGGTCTCTTGATGAGGCTCAAGAACAATTAGACCAAATGCAAGATATGTCAGAATCATTAGACCGAGATTCTTTAGGTGAAGCATTGGGAGAGCAAGAAGGCGAAGATGCTCCAATGGCAATGCAACAAATTTCAGAAATGATGGAAGAACAAGAAGCATTAATGGAGGAATCTTTTGAACAGTCCATGAATGCACAGGCAGACCAAAAGACTCCTGGAAGTGGAGGAGTTGCTGGGCAAGAGGAACAAGAGAGTTTAAGAAAAAAACTTGAAGATGTAACGAAAGAGATAGGCGAATCAGATAGCCCCTTAACTGAAGAGTTAGGTAGGGCTGAAAGATCAATGAGGCAGGCAGAAAAAGAGTTGCAAAGAGGCAGGCCTGATAGAGCTCAGGCTGCTCAAGGGAGGGCAATAGAAGCTCTTAAAAAAGCAGCAGAAAAGATGGATAAAATGAACTCAGGCAATGGACCAAGTCAGATGGCAGGAGATAGTGGAAGTAGCAGCAAACAAGATCAAAGAGACCCTTTAGGAAGGGTTCCTCCAGGCCAAGGTAATTCTCCAGGAGGAGATGTTGGTATTCCAACCGAGCCCGATTCTACAAAAGCTAGGAAAATTGCAAAAGAATTATATAAAAAAGCAGAAAGCTCTATTAAAGGATCTATAGAAAGAAAGTACGTAGATAGTTTATTAGATTGGTATTAAACTTCTACCTACTAAAAGACCTTCCAAATAAGTTGCCTCCATCTACAGGCACACCTATATCCTTTAAAAAATTATGTAGGTTTTGAGGAATAGGTATCTGATTGCCAAAAATAATAATTAAGCCTACATAAAGTATAGAGAATGTAATAATTAAAGTTAAAATCCAGAAACCCCATAAGCCTGAATGAGACGGTATTTCAGATTTATTTTCTTGTTTCCACTTTGTATTACAATAAGAACATTGTACCATTTTTCCGCCTGACGGTATAAGACGGTCTAATACTTTAAATTCTGTTTTGCATTTATTGCAAGTAATAATCACTGTAAACCCTTTGTCTTTTAGTTAATATATATATAATAAGTTATAGTATCATTCTATAGGTTTAAATAATATTATAAGGTTAAATATTTTGCTTAATTTTGATTTAGTTAACATTACAAATGAAACTCAACTAGCAAAACCAGATTCATTAAGTTTTAAATTAAAAACTTCAAGTACATTAGTATTGGAGACAAAAAATTTATCTACTAGTAATAAAATAGCAAAACTTTCTGCATTAAGAAATTTTCAATACAGTGGAAAAATCACATTATATGAAAAAGAGATAAGGTCATTAAAAAATCAAGAAATAATAAATTATAGGAATAAAATTAGTGTAGCAGGAGGTGATGAACCTTTATTTAACAACATATCCATTATAAACAATCTTGTATTTACTTTAAGAATCAGAAAGGTGTCTGAAAAAACTATAAAAAAAAGATTAGAAGAGTTAGTTCTATGGCTTGATTTGAATAATATTATTTATAAAGAATTAGACAGTCTTAATGAGCATGAGCTAAAGTTATTACAAATAGTTAAAGCTATAATTACTAATCCAACAATTTTAATTTTAATAAACCCATTAACTTTAGGTTCTAGTTTTAATGCAAAAATTTTAAAGTTAATGAATGGCTTAATCTCATACAAAACTACTCTACTAATATTAGAAAGCCATAACTATAATTATCAAAGTGTTTTAGAAAACCTTGAAATACAAAAATTAAATAGTATTATATAATGAGTTTTTTTAATCAGCATGATATATGGCCTATAGCTAGATTTAATAATTATAAATTTGGTATATTGTGCACTTCTATAATAACCTTATTCTCTATATTAGGTTTTTTATATTTAAATGGAGACAACCTAAATTTAAACTCAAAGGTTATAGTTGCTGTATCACAAAATGATGCGCATAAAAATATAAATAGTATTGTTAATATTCTTGAAAAAAATAGAATTAATTATGGTTACAAAATAATACCTGAGGCAGAAATTTCAGAACTACTTATAGGCTTAGAAAATACAGCTTCCATAACAAAATATTTATTTAACAAGGATAATTATACTTTCCCAGTTTTTATCGAGTTTAATTATAAAGCTTATTATAAATTTGATATAGATAATATATTTAAAGATATTACTTTTAATATGTATATTGTAGATAATAGTTTAAGTGTTATTAATATACTGATTTATGTTGCTTATTTTATATTTCTAATATTAGCATTAGCACTTTCTAATATATTTTTTTTAAAATTAGATAAAAACTATATTCAAGTTATGAGTTATTATGGAGCAAATAGAAGTTTATTAATGCGTCTTCTATTTAGAAGAATAATATTTAATAGTATATTAGGTTTTATATTAGGTTGGTTAATCATCTTTATATTATTAAATATACTCAATCTTACTAATGCTATTGCTTTAAATACTATTGATTTTATAAACTTAAAAAATAATAATAGTTATTTCTATTTTTTAACCTTGATTGTAACTATTCTTTATTCTCAGTATATCGTTGTCTTAATGATGCTTAAAAAGTATATGAGAATTAAAATTGAATAAATTTAAAATAGCCATTTTTTTAGGTGGTATATTAATATTATATTTTATATCATTTTTAAAGTTTATTTTTGATATTGATAAACAATATATAGTTAAAAATAATGTAAATAATATAGTTGTTTTAACAGGAAATACAGGAAGATTAGTTTCTGGCATAGATTTAATGTCTAATAATATTAAATCTAGGATGTTAATTACAGGTGTTGCTAAAGGAGTAAAATATGCCGAAATCATAAAAAATAAGGATTTAAAAAAAAATAGGATTGAATTAGGCTATACTGCTCACAATACACTTGGAAATGCTATAGAGACAAGTTTGTGGCTTAAAAAATATAATATCAATGATATAATTTTAGTAACTGATAGTTGGCACATGCAACGTGCTTTATTACTATTTAATGCTATTATGCCAAATATAAAAATATCACCATACCCCATACAATCCACTAACTTTAAAATAAAAGATTATTTTGAGTTTGATAGTAAATCATATTTTATTTATGAAGAACATCTAAAATATATTGTATCACATATTCAAGTAATTTATTTATGGTTAATCAATTGATAGTTATAAAATCTTTAATATTTAATATTTTGTTTTTCTTGCTTAGTGCTATAGTTGGCATAGTATTTTTCCCTGTATTAATTTCAAAAAATTTAAGTGTAAAAATCTCTAGTGGATGGGCGAAAATTACACTTTATATGCTAAATAAAATTTGTGGTATTAAAATAAATATTGAAGGCTTAGAAATTTATTCAACGAAAAAAGTTATATTTGCAGTGCGTCACGAGTCTGCTTTAGAAACTATATTATTTTTAGCATATTTTCCAAATATTAAATATGTTCTTAAAAAAGAGCTTTTGTATATACCATTTTATGGCTTATTTGCATGGCGATGCGGGCATATAATCATAGATAGGAGAGGTGGAGCATCATCTATTTTTTTAATGCTAAAAAAAATACAGAATAATTTGAAGAGTTTTGAAAGTGTTGTTATATTTCCCCATGGAACTAGAGTCAAGCCAAAGAATAAGGTGAATATAAAATCTGGAATATACGCTCTATATAAACATTTAAATATTGCAATCGTCCCTGTTTATATGAGCACGGGAGTGGTTTGGGAAAAAAGAGGTTTTATAAAAAAACCTGGGCTAGTAAAAGTAAAATTTTATGAACAAATAAATAGTGGTTATGAAAAAAATGAATTCATAAAATTACTTAATTCCAAATTAAATTAAATTTTAGTATGTAAAAGATCTTAATGATTATAAATCAAGTATAAAGATGTATCATGTTAGGTAGGGTATCTATGAAAAGTATGTTAAAAAGTTTTTTAGTATCATTTATGATAATTATAGTAGCCGTAATTATCTATGTTATATTTGCTAGGACGAGCCCTATTACAAGTCAAAAAGAAGATAATATTGATTATCCTCTTGTGGAAACTATAAAATTAATTTCTAAAGAAAATACTATTAATATAATGGCATATGGAGAGGTTATAAGTGCTAAAATAATTAAAGTAAAATATAGAGATAAAGGTAGGATTATTAAAGTTGGAAAAAACATTAATAATGGAGCTCTTTTAAAAAAAGATGATTTTATGTTTGAAGTAGATTCATTTAATATCAAAAATGATTTACAAGACAAGTATTTATCAAAGAAAATAATTGCATTAAATATTAAAAAATTAAATTCTAAAATAGAGACTGGACTTTTAAGACGAGAAGAATTAATCACTCAAAGCAATATTATAAAAAAACAACTTAATAAAAAATTAGCAAACAAAAACAATGTATTTTCAGAAAAATCTATAGATGAACACAGAATGTCCCTTAGTTTAAAAGAAGAAAAATTAATAGACAATAAAGAGTTAACGAACTCATTCGTTATGGAAGTAGAAACTTATAAAGAAGAAGTAGAAAAATTAAATAATACTATCGTTAGATTGAATAATGACCTTAAAGAGACCAAAGTATTTGCTCCCTACTCAGGTTATATTTCTCAGTTAAATATGGAAGTAGGCAAAGAAATATCCTCAAATGAAGTATTAGCTGAATTAAGTGCTTCAGATGCTTTAGAAGTAAAGTTCTCTATAGGAGGGGTAGATTACCACAAATTGAATAAATTTACTAATAAAGGTATAGGTGCAAATATTAATATTAAATGGCTGGTAGGAAGTAAATACTATAAAAGCAAAGCTGTAATTAATAGAATTGATGGCTTAATTAATAGAGAAATAGCAGGCATAAATTTATATGCTGATATTACCCCGCAATCATCTGATATACCTTTAGGAGCTTTTGTAGAAGTAAATTTAAAACAACTGGTTTCATCTAAGTCTATATTAGTTCCATTATCTTCTGTTTTTAATAATGAATTTATTTTTATAATAAAAAATGGACGTCTTCAAAAACAAAAAATTAAAATCATAAGTCAAGAGTCTAATGGTATATTAATTGAGGATGATGGTTTATCAGGAAAGAATATTGCAGTGACTCGGCTGAGCAATATGCAGGATGATATGCAAGTAAATATTTTAGCTCAGTAGATCAGCAAGAAAGTAAATTAAATTGAATATTTTAAAATTTTTTTCTTCTCATAAAACTGCTTCTAATGTTTTAATGGTTATTATATTATTATTTGGTCTGTTAGGCATATTGAAGTTAAATGTACAATCATTGCCTGATTTTGGTTTTGATTTAATTACAATTAGTGTGGATTGGGAAAGTGCAAGCCCAAGAGATGTAGAAAATCAAATTATTAAAGCTATTGAGCCAGAAGTTAGGATTATAGATGGAGTAAGAAAAGTTAACTCTACCGCTAGAGAGGGCGTAGGTCAGTTAAGTATTGAGTTTGCTAAGAATACGGATATGCAAAAAGCACTATCGGATGTAAATTCAGCTGTAACTAGAATATTAAGTCTTCCTCAAGATTCAGATAAACCAAAAGTTAGAAGAATTATTCGCTACGAAACTATTGGTAGAATTTTATTATATGGAGATATTTCAGAAGATAAGCTCAGAGAAGTTGCACAAGTTATTAATGATGATCTTTTAAATTTAGGAATAGATAAAATTGATATCCTAGGTATGAGGGATAAAGAAATAATTGTTGCTGTGGAACCTTTAACATTATTTTCATTAAAAAAAACTATAAAAGATTTAGCAGATAATATTTTTGCTTTTTCTAAAGACTTCCCAGCAGGAACTATTGAAGGAACTGATAGAAGAAAAATAAAAATATCTGGGCAAAAGAACACAGAAGAGCAATTAAAAACTATTCCAATGGTTAATGGAAAAGATGGTGAGCAAATAAATTTAGGAGACATTACTAATATATATACAAATTATGCCATTGAGGGACAATATGGGTTAGTTAATAATAAACAGGCAATTAGTCTAGATATTAAGAGGGCTACAGGTCGAGATGCTCTTAAAATGGCAAAAATTTTAGAAAATTATGTAGATAAATACCAAAAAGAACTTCCAAGTAATTTAAATCTTAAAATATACGATTTAAGCGTTCAGTACGTAAGGGATCGGATAAGTTTGCTCATTAAGAATGGTTTAGGAGGGTTAATTTTAGTAGTTATAATTCTCTTTTTATTTTTATCAGGAAGGGTTGCTTTTTGGGTTGCTTTTGGTGTCCCAATTGCTCTATCTGGAACATTAGGAGTAATGCTAATAAGTGGACAAAGTATAAATATGATAAGCTTATTTGCTCTCATAATGATGTTAGGAATCATAGTTGATGACGCAATTGTAGTTGCAGAATATACCCAAACTTGTCATGAAAATGGAGATGATTCATTCTTAGCTGCTAATAAAGGTGCCAGTAAAATGTTTGTTCCAGTTTTCACCGCAGCTATTACGACTGTTGCTGCATTTATTCCTATTTTTTTAATTTCTGGAATAATTGGACAGGTTATAGAAGCTATACCTCTAGTTGCCATAGCAGTATTAATTGCTTCTTTAATTGAATGTTTTTTAATTTTGCCTGGTCATTTGTCTCATGCATTAAAAGATAAAAGAAATAGTATTTCTAATTTTCGCATGAGCTTCAATAAATATTTTAATATTATTAAAAATAAATACTTTTATAGCTTAGTAAATTCAGCTGTGAAGTTCAGGTATATTACTTTATCTTTTACTTTTGCAATCTTAATAATTGTTTTAGGTCTAATGTCAGGGGGAAGAGTAGCTTTTGTTTTTTTTCCTTCTCCAGAACCGGACATAGTCTATGTAAATTTTAATTTTTCTCCTGGTACTAATCAAGATCAAACAAAGGCTATGATTAAAGAGTTAGAGAATTCTTTAATGATAATAGATACTAATAATGTGGTTAAGACTTATTTTTCTGTCATAGGAAAGTCATTAGGCTTGCAAGGAAGTGTTCAACAAATACAAGGTCAACATTTGGGTTCTATGGTAGTGGAACTTGTTCCTTCTGATATTAGGAGAACCTCAGTAAGTACTTTAATAAACTTATGGAAGAAAACATTAAATAGGCCAGCAGGATTAGAATCCCTAACAATGAGATCTAGAACAGGTGGTCCGCCAGGTAAAGACATAGATGTAAGAATTATATCTAATAATAATGATATGCATAAAATTAAAAAAGTAACTAATGAGGTAAAGGCTATTTTAGCCCAATATGAGGGTATAAGCGATATTGAGGATGATCTTCCTTGGGGCAAAGAAGAGTTAGTTTTAAAACTAAGACCATTAGGACATTCATTGGGATTTACTACTTTAGGTATAGCAGAGCAAATTCGTGCAGCATTTAGAGGTATAGTTGCGAAAAGATTTTCTGATGGAAAAGAAGAAATAATTATTAGGGTCAGATATGAAAATGATAAATTAAAAGAAGGGGATTTAAAAAATATGTTTATTATGTCTCCAGCTGGCAATTTTATTCCTCTTAATCAGATAGTAGAAATTACTTATGAAAAAGGTTTTTCTATTATTAGAAGAGAAAATGGAAGGTCTGAAATATCAATTATTGCCGAAATAGATGAAAATATTATAGCACCTGCTACAATATTAAAAGCTCTTTCAGATGGGCCTTTAGATAAGGTTATTGTAAGTGAGGGTTTTTCTTGGAGGCTAGCAGGAAGATCGGAGGAACAAAATGAAACTTTAAACGATATGAAAATTGGCACAATGATAGGGTTAATTTTAATATTTATAATTTTATCTGGAGTTTTTTCATCCTATTTGCGACCATTAATAGTCATGAGTATTATTCCTTTTGCAGCCTTAGGCTCTATACTAGGTCATTGGATTACAGGTTTTAATATTACTATTCTTTCATTAGTGGCCCTTTTAGGATTGGCTGGAATTGTAATAAATGATTCTATAATTATGGTTTCAACAATAGATGATAAAATAAGAAAAGGGATTAATATTTTTAGTGCAGTAATTGATGGTGCTTGTGAACGTTTTAGAGCCGTAATTTTAACTTCATTAACAACTATATCTGGACTTATTCCTCTTTTATTTGAAGGCAGTACGCAAGCTCAGTTTTTAAAACCTATGGCAATTACTATAGTTTTTGGTTTATTGGCAACAACTTTCTTAGTTTTGCTTTTAGTCCCTGCGTTAGTTATGGTTCAAAATGATTTTTTAGAGCTTTGTAATAAAATTAAATATAAATTAATGGGGAATATAAAAAAGGAACTATAAATGTTTGTAGTGATAGTAAATTTTAAAATAGAAAATACTAATATCGAAGATAAATTTATAGAAACATCTTCTATATATAAAGAAACTAAGGGATTAATCAGAAAAAACTATTTAGTTAATCATGATACTAATACTGCAGGGGGAGTATATATATTTGATAATGCAGAAAATGCTTATAACTGGTTTGATTCTGAAAGAATAGCATATTTATCTGAAAGATATTCTGCTCCTGATATAAAATATTTTGAATCTCCTATAGAAGTTAATAATGAAAGGGATTAAATAAATATAAGTTAGTCATTTTATTCTCCCCGTTAATATTACTAAGTTAAGTATAAGTTTAATGAGGAGAATTAATAAAGGTCTAACTTATAGGTTTAATTAATCGACTACCTATTATAGGTATTTGTAGATAATTATTTATATGGTAGAGTTTTAGTGGGGAGAATTAAAATGAAAACTACAGATAAAAAAGATAAGAAAGCACAGCCTGAATTACTAAGGGTATTAGATCAACCTATGATAAGTCAATTAAATGGAGGGAAGGATTCTAAAAAAGATCACAAAGAGTATTTATTGAAGAAAGCAAAAGAAAAAAAGTAATAATAAAATGAGAATATTATATACACCACCACCATATGCTTAAGCTTCATTCATCATATAATCCTGTTCTTGCTAATTCTTCTGAGTCTAACTCTGAATAATATTAAGCTATAAATCAACCCAATTTACTGTAGCTCCAACTTTACTAAAAAATAATTCAAGACTTACTATTGAAAGTTCCAAGGTTCTATCATTTACAAGAGGATGAGCATAAATTTTTATACATGATTTTAAATTTTTATCTATAAACAAACGTACATTATTTTTTACACCACTAATCATTGCAAATGGACTAACAGCACCTGATCTTACCCCTAAATTTTGCATCAATCTATCAGATGATCCAAAAGATAAACGACCAGAACTAAGAGATACTTTTAACTTCTTTAAATTAATTAAACAATCTTGTTCTGCCACTATTAAAATATTATTTTTTTTATGATCACGAAGATAGAGATTTTTAATATGCCCTCCACCTTCAGTAGTATTTAGAAATTGATTCTGAATAAGTTTAGATTCTTCAACTGTTTTAAGTGGAACATGATTATAACATTTATAAGCTATGTTCCATTTATCTAATTTTTCTAAAAGTTCATCAGATGAAACAGGTAAGCTATCTTGAAAAAGTGATGATGCATCTTCAACATTTTTTTGACCAGAATCCATCATTATATTCTCCCCATTAATATTACTAAGTTAAGTATAAGTTTTAAGTAATTTTAAAGGTTATGAAAAGGAATTAGAGTATTTATACTTTCATTATGTCTATGATGTAATACATCAAGGCAGTAGAAAAGATATGTTAGAAATATATAAAGAGAAATAATAGATATAATAAAAAACCTATTTATATCAACAAGATATATGCAATCTATGAATGATATTGTATAATTT
>CAWVYV010000003.1:0-31591 GCA_963934475.1 uncultured Alphaproteobacteria bacterium
TATATATTTATATTACTAATTACTATTCTTGTCTAATTACCTTTGTTAAAAAATATAAAGGTATTAAACATACTAAAATTATTGTCAGTAGAGGTATTGATGCATCATTTAACCTTTCATCTATAGCTAATTCATGAGCTTTTATCGCTAAAGTTGATAAACCAAAAGGCCTTAGTATCATAGTGGCGGGCAATTCTTTTAGAACATCTACAAAAACAATTAGTAAACCTAAAGAAATTCCACCCCAACCTATTTTAACATGGATATTAGTTAGAATACTTCTATTTGATCTACCTAGAACCTTAGCTGCATAATCTATAGATTTTGATATTTTAATAAAAGAATTTTCAATACTCTGCATAGATAAAGCAAGAAACCTTACTAAATATGCAAATAATAAAGCAAACCAAGTTCCAGTAATTAGTAACCCTGTTGAATAGTTAAAGTACTTTAAGCTTATGTTATTAATAGTGTTATCTAACCAAACCAAGGGTATTAATATCCCAACTGCTGCAACAGCCCCTGGAATTGAATATCCCAAACTTGCTAACCTTGCAAAGGGCGCAACCAACTTATAATTTGTTCTCATTCCAAATACTATTATTAATGCAAATATAGCACATATTGCAGAAGCAGAAATAGCAATCCCAAAAGAAGCAAAAGTTACATTAATAAATTCTAAAGTGTAAATAATATTAATACTATCAAAAGACCATGCAATTAAAGTTAAAACAGGAATTATAAAACCAATAAAAATAGGTATTACACAGACAATTATAGCCATCATTGCAAAAACACCATTTAATTTTTTTAAAGGCACCTTTTTATTACTTCTAACTTCATTATTATACTCTGCTTTACCTCTAATTTTTCTTTCAACAGCAATTATTACTGCTATTGAAATTAATAAAATTGCAGATAATTTTCCTGCAGAAGTTATGTCTCCTAAATTAAACCATGCTTTGTAAATACCCTTAGTAAAAGTATTTATACCCAAATAATCTGAAACTCCATAATCAGCTAAAGTTTCCATAATCACCAAAGTAACTCCACCTGCTAATGCGGGCCTAGATAGAGGAAGAGAAACTTTTTTTATAATTTGTAATACACTTAAACCTGAGATCTTAGCTATTTCTATGTGAGCACCAGACTGCGAAATAAAAGCCTGTCTCATTAATAGATATACATATGGGTACAAACTAAATATAAAAACAAAGATTGCTCCATAAATTGAATAAAAATTTATAGATTTAATATTAGAATTAAATATTGATACTAAGTTATCTGTAATAAACCCTCCATAACCTAATAAATCAGCGTAACAATATGCTACAGCATAAGAAGGGATTGCTAAGGGCATAAATAAAAGCCACTCTATATATTTTTTATAAGGGAAATTATGCATGGCGACTAACCAAGCAGTTGAAACACCAATTAAAATGCTCCCAAAACCAACAAATATTATTAAATATAATGAATTAATTATATAAGAACTTAATACATTTTCACGAAGATGATACCAGGTTTCATTACCAGGAGTTATTAAAAAAAAAATTATAGTAAAGATTGGAATTATTACAACTAAACTTAAAAGAACTGATAATAGACCCCACCCATGTTTTAAATAATTAATCATTTAATTATTATATACATAAAAATTATTATTCCCAACCTACTCGGTCGGCTAATTTTATAGCTCTTTTAGATAAACGACCATATTCAGATGTATTTACATTATCTTCTCTAAAGTTTCTTAAGTATTTAAGTGATTTTGGAATTTCAATATTTTTAACTACTGGGTATTCAAAGTTATTAAAAGAATAAACCTTTTGAGCCTTGTCACTTACGAGAAAATTAATTAATTTTTTACCATTTTCAGCATTAGGTGCATTATACAACAAACCAGCTCCACTGATATTAACATGCACTCCCATTTCTTGATCACTTGGAAAATATATACCTAAATTATCAAATAAGCTTTTTTTATCATTATTCAGCATTTGAATCACATAATATGAATTAACTATTGCAATATCCCCTTCTCCAGAAGCTACTGCTTTAATTTGATCCCTATCTCCTCCAGCTGGAGACCTTGCAAAATTATTAACTAATTTTGCCGCCCATTCTTCAGTAGGACCTTCACCATATTTAGCGATCATATGAGCTATCAACGATTGATTATAAATATTGCTGGAAGAGCGTATAAGTATTCTATTTTTAAATCTTGAGTTTGATAAGTATTTATAACCCTTCAGCTCATTTTGATCCACCCTATCTAATGAATAAACAATAATTCTAGCTCTTAAACTTAAACCAAACCATTGATTACCCGGATCTCTGTATTTACTATCAATCCTACTTGTCAGATAGTCTGAATTAATTTTTTGAAACAAACCTTTATTGGATGCTTTCCATAAGTTTCCAGCATCAGATGTTAATAATACATCTGCAGGTGAATTTTTTCCTTCTCTAACAATTCTTTCATGCAACTGTGAAGCTTTAGCTGTAACTAAATTAACTTTAATACCAGTTTCTTTTTCAAAAAGATTTATTAAAGGTTTTATAAGATGCTCTTTCCTTGCAGAATATAAATTTACTTCAGTACTCCAAGCTTTAATGCAAAAAAATAATGATAAAATTATTAATATTAAAATATTAAATATCTTCATAGAACCCCTTAAATGCATAAAAAATAAGCCTCTTAGATTATTGCTGAGAATGATAATTACTCTCATATATCATAAGACTATTAATTAATAAAATAAAGTAGAAAATAAATAGGTTTGAACAAACTAGATATCGTTAATATTATCTCTATTAAGAACTGAGGGACCAATATTCCTAGATAACAACCCTGAAGCCTTTAATTCAGATATTCCTGGAAGATCCTTAATAGATTCTAATCCAAAATGATCTAGAAAATTTCTTGTAGTACGCCATGTAGAAGGCTTTCCTGGGACATCTTTATGCCCTCTTGGTTCGACCCAATTAGATTCAAATAATATATCTAATGAACCTTGGCTAACTCCAACGCCTCTGATATCCTCTAATTCAGCTCTAGTAATTGGTTGGTGATAAGCAATTATTGCAAGAATTTCTAGTGCTGCTTTAGATAATTTTTTATAAATTGTTTTTTCAACCGTAAGATAATCAGACATATCACTAGAAGTTCGAAATGCTAATGTGTCTCCAATTTTTTCAACTTGAAAACCACCATCTTTATACTTATTTAATAAAAAATCTATAATAACACTCATATCAGCATTATCTGGTAAGCGATTTGCAAGTTGTCGGATACTAACAGGCTTTTCACTAGAAAAAATTATAGCTTCTGAAATTTTAATACATAACTCTTCATTCATAGTTTTTACTCTCTTGCCTTAGATCTAATAAAAATATCACCAAATGGTTTTAATTGCCTAATCTCAAGCTCTCCTTTTTTCGCTAATTCTAATGTAGCTGAAAATGTAGCTGATAAAACAGAGCTATTAAAGACCTTATCAACACTAGATAAATTTTCTGGTAAAAACAAAGAAAGCTGCTCCCATTCCTTATTAGTACTTAATATTTTATTTAATCTCTTTAAAGCAGTTTCAATGGACTCCAGCTTTTTTATTGGAGGAACATAGTCTAATAGATTTGCACCTCTAACAATATTAGTATAAGAAAACAGCAAATCATTTAAGGATGTATTATCAATTTTATTTATAACATGATCTTGCTTAGAGATACTTCCTCGAGGAAACCTTTTTTGATAGAGCAAATCTAAATCAAATAAATTTTTAGCAGATATCCTCATAGACTGTAACCTATTTAATTGTAATTTTAATGCTTCAGATAGTTCCTCTCCAGACATCTCCTCTATAACTTCTTCTGGTAATAGCATCTTAGACTTTAAAAAAGCCAGCCATGCAGCCATTACAAGATAATCTGCTGCTATTTCTAAATTTAATTTTTTAGCATTTTCTACATAATCTAAATATTGATTAGCAAGCTCTAAAATTGATATATGTATTAAATCTACTTTTTGCTTTTTGGCTAAATCTAATAGAAGATCAATTGCACCTTCATACCCATTAATATTTAATAAAAAATTATTATCTTTAGAATCAGTATCAATAGCATTCGTTATGTTTGCTTTATTAACTTCGAATGAATGTTGAATTTCTTGCATATCTACCTAATTAAAAAAAGATTAATAATTTTTTTTAACACAAGATGTATATATATACTAGTAATAACTACTATATATAGATAGAATATTTAATAATAATCAGAATCAATTTTTAATAAATCATAAAAAATTTTATTGATTTCCTTTTTATATATTTCTTTATTATTTTCTATAAATGTGTTTTCAATTTTATCTAAAGATACTTTCAATTTACTAAATAAATTTTTACTTAATAATGGTGTATTTTTCAGAACCTGCTTAACATCATTAATATTACCAGAGCAATGAAGTATAATATCAAAACCCGCTTTAATTATAGATTCAACTTTATTTTTTGTAGAACCTGATAAAGCCAACATATCAATATCATCAGATAACAGTATACCTTCATATTTAATAATATTTCTAATATAGTCATATGCTTTTTTTGACTGTGTAATAGGTAAATTTTCATCTATGTTAGTATATAAAATATGAGCAGTCATAGCTATAGGCATTTTAGATAAGGCTTGAAATGGTAAAAAATCAGATTTTTCTAAAGACACTAAACTTTCAGTTATTTTAGGTAACTCCTTATGACTGTCAACTGCAGCTTTACCGTGCCCAGGTATATGTTTTATAACAGGCAAAACACCTGAATCAATTAAACCATTACATGCTGATTCTCCAAGAGAAGAAACCACATTATGTTTTTCAGAAAATGCTCTATCACCTATTACTGAGTGCATAGTTTTGCTTTTAAGATCTAAACACGGTGCACAATTTATATTAATTCCTAACTCTTGTAGATCACTACCTAATAACATATAATTAAGATATACTGCTCTCTTTGCTTTACTTAAAGAAATATCAGCTATAGCACCAAATATATTTGCAGGTGGATATTTTGCCCAGACTGGTTTTGTTAACCTTTGAACTCTTCCGCCTTCTTGGTCTATTAATATTAGACATTTCCAACCTAAATTATCTCTAATTTTACTTATTAGCTTTTTAACTTGTTCTTTATTTTTAATATTGCGACTAAATAATATAATTCCAAGAGGGGAGTATTTTTTTAAAATAAAAATTTCTTTATTAGTTAGGTCTAGTCCCTGAATTCCAATTATTGCCCTCCTAGATTCTTTCATGAACTTACTTCTTATCTTTTACAATTAAACATTCATTATTTTTTACTTTCAAATCTAAACACAATTTATATATATCTTTAACATCAACGTAAGGGCCCACTCTTACTCTATAATAAGTTCCTCTATCAGAGATATTTGCTGTAGTTATACTAAAATTTAATTTGCTTAATATTAAGTTAGAAGATTCTTTATAATTACTAATTAGTTTTTTCGCTTTTTCTATATTTTTATAAGAAGCTAATTGCAAATAAAGCCCACTAATAGTATTTTCTTGTGTCTTTACTTTTTGTTTCTCTAAGACTATAGGTTTTTTAACTTCTATTTTATCTTTTTTATTTTCTATAACTATTCTAGGAAGTATTTTTTCTCTAGTAACATTATATATTTTAAGAGAGTCACCAACAAAATTAAAACCCTCTTTATTATCAGGTATACTTTTATAATCTAAATTATCTGATTTAATATGAACTATTTCACTTTTACTAAACAAGCTTAATTGAAATATATTATTAATTAAATACACTCCAACAATTATAATTATTAAAAACACTAAAATTTTAAACATTTATTGCTCTTGGTTCTTCAGATAAAGCTTCAACCGATTTTACTCCAATTATTGATAAGCCAGAAAACAAAATTATTTTAACAATTTTAGCTAAGGATAGACGAGCTTGAGTAAGCTTGAGATCATCTTCTATAATATATCTTAGGTCAGGAGTAGTATTACCTAAAGACCAAGAATAATGAAATGCACTGGCCAAATCATTTAAGTAAAAAGTTATCCTGTGCGGCTCATTAGAAATAGCTGCAGCTTCAACTTGCCTTGGCCATTTTGATATTATTTTAATAAGGCTTAATTCTGATGGTTTACTTAGTAAGTTAAAATCAATATTATCCGTATTATTATTTAAATCTATTCCTAGGTTAGTAGCTTTCTTATACAAAGAGTTAATTCTTATATTTGCATATTGTACGTAATATACAGGATTATCTTTTGACTGCTCTTTAACCTTTAACATATCAAAATCTAACGGAGCATCATTTTTCCTAGTAAGCATAATAAATCTTAAAACATCTGCTCCTACAGAGTTTACTACACTTTTCATAGTAATAAAATTGCCAGCCCTTTTTGACATTTTTACTGGCTTGCCATCATTACTTAAGTTCACCAATTGACATAATTTTACATCAAATTTTACATTCGATTGTGAAAATGATTTTATAATACCTTCAATTCTTTTTACATAACCTCCATGGTCAGCGCCCCATACATTAATCATAGAGGAAAATTTTCTTAAGTACTTTTCATAATGGTATGCAGCATCAGCAGCAAAATAAGTCCAAGAATTATCTGCTTTTTTAAGAGGCCTATCTAGATCATCTCCATATGAAGTAGATTTAAACAGCAATTGCGGCCTACTTTCCCAATCTATCTTTTTTAAACCTTTAGGAGGGTCCAATACTCCCTCATATATCATATTATTTTTATCTAAAATATTAACAACTTTTTCTATATAACCATTTGATTTTAAAAAATTTTCAGAGGTAAAAACATCATGACTAACATTTATAGAGAGTAAATCTTCTCTTATTAAATTCATCATAGAGTTAATACTAATTTTTTTAAAAGTTTCTAGCCACTCATTTTCTTCTGCTTCTATAAACTTCTCTCCGAATTTATTTATAATATCTTGCGCAACTGGAATTAAATATTCGCCGGGATACATATCATCAGTAAATACTATTTTTTTATTATTTAATAATTCTAGATATCTAAGGTAAACAGA
This sequence comes from uncultured Alphaproteobacteria bacterium, assembly GCA_963934475.1. Classification (GTDB taxonomy): domain Bacteria; phylum Pseudomonadota; class Alphaproteobacteria; order TMED109; family TMED109; genus TMED109. The sequence goes on from CAWVYV010000003.1 coordinate 7,089, forward strand.
TTTTGCTAAATTAATAATTTGCTGCCCAGAATCGTTTATATAATACTCTCTTGTAATATCATAACCAACGTACTCAAGTAAATTAGCTAAAGAATCTCCAAAAACTGCCCCTCTTGCATGCCCTATGTGCATAGGTCCTGTAGGGTTTGCCGAAACGTATTCAATGTTAACTTTTTCTGATTTTCCATAATTACTTTTTCCATACTCATATTTATGGGTCAGGACATTTTTACAGCATTGATAAAAAATAGCTTTATCAAGGTATAAGTTTATGAACCCTGGTCCAGCTATTTTAGCTTCATTAATAAATTTATTTTTTTTAATTAAAACCACAACATCTATTGCTATTTCTTTAGGATTTTTCTTTAAGAATTTTGAGCTCAAAAGCGCTATGTTAGTGGATATATCTCCATAAGATTCATCTTTAGGAGGTTCAGCCGTAATTTTGCTTAAAAGATTAATATCTTCTACACCAATAGAAATAGCTACATTAACAATTACTTCACGTATATCTTCAAAAATATTCATAAATGTTTCCTAATTAAACCTTATAGTTAACCTTAAATTATCGGTCGCGTTTATCATATAACGATGTTCCAGTCCATCCACCATGTAAATCATAAAGCCTTTTGTGCTCCATAACAGCATACCTATCAGTCATACCTGCAATATAATCTGCTACAATTCTATAAACTTTAATATCTGATTTTGCATTATCAGCTTCTTCTCTCCATTCTGAAGGAAGAAGACTAATATCTTTAGAGAATGCGCTAAATAAATCATTTACTATATTTTTAGCCTTTGAAGTCATTCTATTTACAATTGTGTGTTTATACATTTTATTAAAGAGAAAAGTTCTTAACTCTTGGTTTTCCTTAAACATATTTTTGGATAATTTTACTACACACTGATTATATTTTCTTATATCTTCAACATTTTTAAATTTTTCTTTATTGACAATATTTTCATGCTCATTAATAACATCATTTATCATTGAATTTATTAAACTTCTTATTGTTTCATGTATTAATCTTCTTTTTTCGATATTCTTCCATTTAGACCTATTATAATTTAATACATTACCAACATGTTTGATTTCTGCTAATGAATTTAAAGTAAACAAACCAGCTCTTAATCCGTCATCTATATCATGATTACAATATGCAATATCATCTGCTATAGCAGCTACTTGAGCTTCTGGACCAGCATAATTTTTTAAACCAAGATCAAAAACTCTATTCTTATTTAATACAACTTTTTGATAATCTTTAATTACTGTTGGAATATTATTAAATAAAGGACCATTATGTTTAACAATACCCTCTAAAGATTCCCAAGTTAAATTTAAGCCATCAAAATCAGCATATTTTTTTTCAAGTTTAGTAACTATTCTTAAGGTTTGGGCATTATGATCAAAACCACCTTTACTTTTCATTGATTGATTTAAAGCTTCTTCACCCGCATGTCCGAATGGAGTATGTCCTAAATCATGTGCTAAGGCTATAGTTTCTGCTAAATCTGAATCTAAACCTAAACGTGTTGCAATAGTTCTGGCTATTTGTGAAACTTCAATAGTATGTGTTAGTCTAGAACGAAAATTATCCCCCTCATGTTGAACAAAAACTTGAGTTTTGTGCTCTAGACGGCGAAATGCTGCAGAATGAACTAACCTGTCTCTATCTCTCATAAAAGGACTTCTATAGGAAGACTCTTTTTCTATATAAAAACGTCCTTTACTATATTCAAAATCAGTTCTATAACTTTTTAAATTAGACATGTTTTAATATATTAACTTTCCTAAAAATTACTTTATATATATACATAACTTGAAATTATACAAAATTGAACTAAGATTATATAATTATGATAATAATCTTAAAATAGGTAAATATATGCAAGAATTATTAATTACTGAAGATGCCTTAGAGCGAATTAAACTGATTCAATCCCAAGAGGGAGAAGGTTTTCTTAGAATTACCGTTGATGGAGGCGGCTGTTCTGGTTTTTCTTATTCTTTTAATTTTGATAATAAAAAATTAGAAGATGACATTATTGCTTCTAGTGATAAAAATGGTTTACCTGCTCTAGTTACTGATACCATATCATTAAATTACTTATCTGGCTCAAAAATTACTTGGAAAGAAGATTTAAGTGGTGCATCTTTTTCTATTGATAACCCAAATGCAACGTCTAGTTGTGGCTGCGGAACATCTTTTTCGGTAACCTAGTATGAAAATTGCTAGTTGGAATGTAAACTCAATCAGAGTGCGTTTACCTCATGTAAAAGATTTTGTAAATAAACAATCTCCTGATGTTCTATTATTACAAGAACTTAAAGCACAAGATAAAGATATCCCAATAATAGATTTAGAAGAATTAGGTTACAATTTAATATATAAGGGTCAAAAATCCTATAACGGTGTTGCTATTTTATCTAAGTACCCCATAGAAGACGTTAAAGATAAGTTATATTTAGATACAGAAGAAGAACAAGCAAGATATATAGAATGTTGGATTGATGCCAAGAATAATGGGTTTAGAGTTGCTTCAATATATTTACCTAATGGAAACCCTATTAATACAGAAAAATTTGATTATAAGATAGAATGGATGAATAAATTAAAAAATAGAGCAAAGGAATTATTAGAAAATGAAGAATGTACGATCCTAGGAGGCGACTTTAATGTATGTCCCGAGGATAGAGATGCATCAAATCCAGAAAACATGAGAAATGATGCTTTATTTCAGCCTGAATCACGAGCTAAACTCAGAGAGATTATAAACTTAGGTTACTATGATGCTTGGAGAGCCATAAACCCAGATAATACAGAATGGAGTTACTGGGACTATGGCAGAGCATTTGAACAAAACAAAGGTGTAAGAATAGATCATTTTTTGCTCTCACCAATAGCACTTGATAAATTAAAGTCTGTAGAAATAAATAAGTATCATAGATCGTTAGAAAAGCCTTCTGATCACGCTCCAATAATTATAAATATTACAGATTAAAATTTAATAGGCGAATTAACTATATGATATTAGTTAACCAAAATAATTTTCTTACCTATAATAAAAAACATTATAAGTGTTCACTTGGAATAAATGGGCTTAATCAATCAAAAATAGAAGGTGACAAATCCACACCTATTGGTACTTTTTCTTTAGGCAATCTATTTGTTAGAACAGACAGAATAAAAAACCTAAAAACTAATTTCAATTATATTTCTATAGATGAAACAATGGCTTGGTCAGATGATTCTAATAGTAAAGATTACAATAAATTAATAAAAGTAACTAATAGTCATAAAGAAATAATGTATAGGAATGATAATATATATGATTTAATTTTAGTAATTAATTATAATATACATCCAATAATTCCAAATAAAGGAAGTGCTATTTTTCTCCATATATCAAGAGATAATAATTCACCAACACAAGGCTGCGTAGCATTAAATCTAGACGATTTTAGAGAAATTCTTATTACATTAAAACCTTCAGATAAAATTAAAATTTATAAATAATATTTTTAATTTAAAAAAAATATCTATAAACTAAAAGAGCTTATATATCTGCATAACAATGCTTCTCATTTTTTGCACCTGGATGAGTAACTGCACCATTCACTGCAGAACCTACTAGTTGAGCATATTTCCATATCTCTCCAGAACCATATTCATGCTCACGTGGCTTCCAATTAGCTCTTCTTTTATTTAATTCATCAATTGATAAGTCAACAGTTAAGTCACCAGAATCCGCATCAATAGTTATCACATCTCCATTTTCTACTAAAGCTATTACTCCACCAACTGCTGCCTCTGGACCAACATGCCCTACGCAAAACCCTCTAGTGGCTCCTGAGAAACGACCGTCAGTAATTAAAGCAACTTTTTCTCCCATTCCTTGGCCATATATAGCAGCTGTAGTAGCTAACATTTCCCTCATTCCAGGTCCTCCTTTAGGCCCTTCATAACGAATAACAAAAACGTCACCTTCTTTATATTTACGTTCCTTAACTGCTTGATATGCATCTTCCTCACAATCAAATACAATGGCAGGACCAACATGTCTTGACCTCGCCATTCCTGCAACTTTTACTATTGCTCCTTCTTCTGCTAAATTACCTTTTAGGCCAACCACCCCACCTGTAGGAGTAATTGCATTCTCGACTTTGTATATTACATCTTGGTTTTCAGGAAAGGTAATATCTTTTAAATTTTCTTCAATTGTCTTTCCTGTAACCGTCATACAATCCCCATGTATATAGCCTGCTTCAAATAAAACTTTTAAAATTACCTGCACTCCGCCAGCTTCATGCAAATCTTTTGCAACATACTTACCACCTGGTTTTAAGTCTGCTATATAGGGTGTAGATTTAAAAATTTCTGCTACAGCAAATAAATCAAAATCTATGCCAGCTTCATTTGCCATTGCTGGTAAGTGTAAAGCTGCATTTGTAGACCCACCTGAAGCAGCTACAACTCGAGCAGCATTTTCTAATGATTTTAAGGTTACAATATCTCTGGGACGTAAATTTAATTCAATTAATTTCATTACTTGCTTTCCAGCAGCAAGAGAATATTCATCTCTAGATTCATATGGCGCTGGAGCTCCAGTACTGTTAGGTAACGCTAAACCTATAGCTTCACTTACACAAGCCATAGTATTTGCTGTAAATTGCCCTCCACATGAACCGGCTGATGGACATGCTGCACGTTCTATCAAATCTAATTCTTCAGCATCTATAATACCAGCATCATTTTGTCCTACAGCTTCATATACATCTTGAACTGTTAGGTCTTTACCTTTATGTCTTCCAGGCATTATTGATCCTCCGTATATAAATACGCTTGGAACATTTAATCTAAGCATAGACATCATAACACCTGGTAAAGATTTATCACATCCAGCAACTCCTACTAAACCATCGTAACAATGACCTCTCACAGACAATTCAATTGTATCTGCAATTGCCTCTCTACTAGCCAAAGAGGCCTTCATTCCTTGATGGCCCATTGCGATGCCATCAGTAACAGTTATGGTAGTAAATTCTCTTGGTGTACCTTTAGCAAGCCATACTCCCTTTTTTACAGATTGAGCCTGTCTTCTTAAAGTAATATTACATGGGGCAGATTCATTCCAAGTTGTAGCAACTCCAATAAAGGGTTGATGTATTTGTTCAGTTGTTAAATTCATGGCATAAAAAAAGGACCTATGTGGAGCTTTCCCCGGACCTTCAGTTACATGTCTGCTTGGTAGTTTATCTTTATTAAATTTTGTCATAATACCCCCTATATTTTATTATCTAATCTATTAATTGCTAATTGAAGTCTATCCGCAAAACCTTGAATTTCCTCTTTTCTGCCTTTTTGTTCTTCTATTACCTCTTTTGGTGCACGCTCAATAAATTTTTTATTTAATAGCTTAACATCAATGTTAGAAATATCATTCTTTAATTTTAATAAATCCTTGTTTAATCTATCTAACTCTATATTTATGTTTATAACACCTTTAAGAGAAATATTAAAAGTTGCATCATCTACTAATATTTGAGCAGAGTTGTTAGAATCATTAGTATTTAAAGAAAAACTTTCTATTCCAGCAATACTATTTAAAACTCCAATATTATTATTAATAATTTTAAGGTATTTTTTATCTATAGATTTATAACTTATATTTATCAATGACTTAAATGGTATATTTAACATAGCTCGTAAAGATCTAATTTCACTTATAAATTTAATTATCCACTCTACTTCTGAATTATTTTTACTTAAAATAATTTTTTCTACCTTCGAATTAGGCCACGTTACTAAGGACACTAATTCACCAAAACTATGTACCTTACTATATAAATATTCAGTATTAAAAGGAATAATTGGATGTAGAATAGTTAATATTTTACTAAACACATAAGCTGTAATATTTTTAACCTCTTTATTATCTTCATTATTGAGATCAGATAGTATAGGTTTCACAATTTCTAAATACCAATCACAAAAATTATGCCAAACAAAATGATACGCACTATTTGCAGCCTCATTAAATCTATAAGATTCTATATCCGCAGCTACGTTATCTGCTGTAGTATATAAAAGATTTACTATCCATAAGCTAATAGGCTTTTTGATCTGCTTTATATCAAAATCTTTATCTAAAACACAGTCATTCATTTCTAAAAATTTTGAAGCATTATGAATTTTAGTTATAAAATTTCTATATCCAACTATTCTGTCTTCTGCTAACTTTATATCTCTACCCTGAGTTGCTAAAGCTGTTAATGAAAACCTTATTGTATCTGCACCATATTTATCCATCAGCACTAAAGGGTTAACGACATTACCTTTAGATTTTGACATTTTATTACCATTAGAGTCGCGGACCAAAGCATGGACATAAACTTCTTTAAATGGTGACTTTTTCATAAAATGAATACCTAGCATCATCATTCTTGCTACCCAAAAAAATATTATATCAAAGCCTGTTACTAAAACATCACCAGGATAATACTTACTTAACTCTTTGCTATTATTTGGCCACCCTAATGTTGAAAAAGGCCATAAACCTGAAGAAAACCAAGTATCTAAAACATCTGGATCTTGTTTTAACTCAATATTTTTTCCATATTTATTAAAAGCTTGTTCTTTAACTTCTTCTAATGTTTTTCCAACAAATATACTTCCATCTTCAGCATGCCATGCAGGTATTCTATGTCCCCACCATAACTGTCTAGAAATACACCAAGGCTCTATATTATTCATCCATTCAAAAAAAGTGTTTTCCCATGATTTAGGAACAAATTTTGTTTCTCCACTTTTTACAGATTCAATAGCAGGGCCAGCTAAGATTTTCGCATCTACAAACCATTGATCAGTCAAGAAAGGTTCAATTACAGTATCTGACCTATCTCCATATGGTACCGCATGAACAGTATCTTCTATTTTATCTACTAAACCTAATTCTTCCATATCATTAATAATTTTTTCTCTAGCTTTTAAAATAGTAAGTCCTTGATAAAGGACTGGAGTATTTTCATTTAATGTTCCATTAGTATTTAATATATTAATAGCTTTTAAATTATGTCTTTTTCCGACTTGAAAATCATTAAAGTCATGGGCAGGAGTGATTTTTACAGCACCTGTGCCTTTTTCTGGATCGGCATACTCATCAGCTACTATTAATATTTCTCTATTTACAATCGGCACAAGAACTTTTTTACCTATTAAAGATTTGTACCTTTTATCTTCTGGATGCACTGCAACACAGGCATCTCCTAGCATTGTTTCTGGCCTAGTTGTCGCTACTATAATATATTTTTTAGAATTAAGTATTGGATATTTAAAATACCAATAATAACCTTTTTTATCTTTTTGAATAACTTCCAAGTCAGAAATTGCAGTTTCTAACTTTGTATCCCAGTTAACTAACCTTTTATCTCTATAAATTAAGTTGCTCTTATATAAGCTTACAAAAACTTCTCTAACAGCTTCAGATAATCCTTCATCTAATGTAAACCTTTCTCTACTCCAATCAGCGGAAGCCCCAAGTCTTTTTAACTGGTTTATTATAGTTCCTCCAGATTCCTCCTTCCACTCCCAAACTTTCTTTAAAAATTCATCTCTACCTAACTTCGCTCTTGAAGTGACACCTTCTTTTAAGATTTGTCTTTCTACTAACATTTGAGTTGCTATGCCCGCGTGATCAGTTCCAGGTTGCCATAAGACATCTTTACCCTTCATTCTCCAATACCTCGCTATAACGTCTTGTAATGTCATATTTAAAGCATGTCCTATATGCAAACTTCCAGTTACATTAGGTGGAGGCATCATTATTGTAATAGCTTCATTATCAGAATCTATTTTTGCTTCCATAATTTTATTATGAATCCATATAGAATTAGAATATTTTTCTATATCAGAATTTGAAATTTTATTATTTGGTTTTTCTACTGATTGTTTTGTAGACATAATTTTTATTCCATTACATTAATTAAAAATTATAAAACTAATTAATTATTATAATTAATTGTTTTTAATGCTCGCTTAACATAATCATCTGTAATTATATCCATATTAAGCCTTATCCATAACTTAATATCAGATTGTATTATTAATTGAATTTCTTTTTTTAAAACAATTTTATTTAAATCTGTTTTATAAAAAGGAGATTTTTTGACAATATCTGTTAGAAGCAACACATCAGTATTGGCTATATTCTTAGTTGTTTTATTACTATTTTTTAATTTACCTTTATTTATTTTTTTTGAAGATTTATTTTTATCATTCATTATGGCTACTTCAAGCTCTTTCATAGCAGAAGTAATATTTTTTTTTACTATTCTAGAGTTAACCATATTTTTATATCTAGTTAATTACTTTATTATAATATGCATTAGAATCATGAAAAGTGCTTACAGGTAAATTTAAATACTTAGCATTCATATTACCAGTAACTTCTAATATTTCATAAGAAGCAATATATAAGTTAGTCTTAGCTTTAATTAAATTTGCTTTTGCCCTGAATAATTCATTTTCTGCATCCAGAACATCTATTACAGTTCTTGCACCAACATTTTCTTCTTGGACCACCCCTTCTAATGCAATTTTATTTGCTAAAATAGATGATTTAAAAGAAATTATCTGAGAGTTTAAACTTTGTATTTTATTCCATATTATCATAGCTTTTTCAGATTCTTCTCTTAATGTATTATTCATATTATAATTACTCTTTGTTAACTTTTCTCTAAATTTTCTAATATTAGATTTATCTTTTCCTCCTTTATACAAAGGAACTTTAAGATTAGCTGAAACATCAAAGTATCTTTGCTCTTCAAAGAATGTATTTGGGTCATATGCTTGATTTGCTCTAGCTCTTAAATCAATTGTCATAGACATACCCGTGAGAGCTAAATTTAATTCTTCCTCAGCCATAATTCTATTATTTTTTGCATATATAATATTTGGATTAGCGTTTTTAACACTATCAATTAAATCTTGTAGGCTTAATGGTAAAATAGGCATTGCTTCAGGATAAAAAATATCTTCTGAATCTAAGCCTGTATCTGAAAAAAATACTGCTTTTGCAATATTTAAATCTGCCTCAGCTTTAACTAAATTAGCAGAAGCATCAGATAACCTAGCCTCAGCTTGAGAAACATCTGTAATTGTTAAATCCCCCACATCAAACCTATCTTTTGTGGCTTCTAATTGTCTATTTATAACTTCTTTATTTTTCTTAGCAATATCAAGTAAGTCTAAATCTTTGAGTAAATTAAAATACGATATTGCTGCATTTAACAATACTTTATTTTCTAAAACCATCTGTTTGGACTGCGAAATTATATAATTAGCATCTGCTACCTTAATATTTTGGTTTGTTTTTCCTCCATCATAGATTTTTTGTTCTACAACTATTCCCATAGATATAGGAAGATTGCTATTAGTTTTTGTAGTAGTACTAGTTTTTGTAGTATCTAAACTTTTACCTATAGATGAGTCTAAATATACTACTGGATTCCATCCTGACAAAGCCTCAGCAATATCTTCCGTCACAACTCTTTCTTCAGCTCTTTCAGAAAGCAATAATGGGTGGTTAGAATACGCATTTGCAAGAGAGGTACTTAAGCTTTGGGCATTAACTTCTGATAAAAGTATAAACATCATAAATGATAAATAGACTAAATTTGAAATGCATTTAAACCGAAAAAATTTTACTGTACTAAACATTCTATATCCTTCTATAACTAAATAAACTTTATCAAAAAAAATTATTAAAACTCAAAAACACCTTTATAGTTAAAACCAAACATATTTGGAATATTTACATTAAATATAGTTGAACTACTAACTATACCTTTATTTTTTTTAAATACAACTGCCTTTCCATATGATGAAGTATTATTTTGAGCTTTAATACCACAAATTATTCTACCATTATCAGCCAATTGATCAAACAGCTCATTAGGAATAGATTGAACAGAACCAAAAATAAAAATTTTATCATAAGGAGCACTTTTAATGTTTCCATGAAAATGCTCTCCCCCTATTATTACTGAACTATCTGCGCCAATTTTGGACAATAAATCATTAGCATTATTTCTTAATTCAGTATCCTTCTCAACACCTACTACTAATGATGATAGTTTTTCTAAAATAGCTGTAGCATACCCTGTACAAGAGCCTATTTCTAATATTACATCCTCTTTAGATATAGAAACAGAATTTATTAAACGGCCAATTAATCCTGCTGATAAAAGCCATCGGCCTTCTTTAACTTCTATATTACCTTCATGATAAGCTATTGATATACTTCCTTTATCCACAAATAATTCACGAGGGACATTTTTAAAAGCATCTAATATTAATTCATTATTAACTCCAATAGGCTTTAATTGCCTATCTATCATATTTTTATTCATTAATTCCATTGAAACTGTCAAGAATAAGCTCCTCACTATAGTCTTTAGTTACTTAGTATAGCATATGTTTTAAAATGTTAAGTGTGTTTTATAAAATAATACTTTAAATATTATCAATTTTTAAATGGCTTAAAAGCTATTAATAGCTGAGGCAACAAAATTAGTGATGAAAGTAATGCCATCAACATAGCTAGACTAGTTAATAATCCAAAATATATACTAGGAATAAAATTTGAAAAGACTAAGACCAAGAAACCTATTATGATAGTGATAGAAGTATAGTACATTGCAAAACCTATGCTCATATGAGTACGCCTCATAGCTAAACTATAATTATTATCCGTCATTAATTCTTTTTTATATCTATATATATAATGTATTGTATTATCCACTGCCATCCCCATACTTATGGCTGCAATAGTAATAGTCATCATATCTAATGGGATTTTGAACCAACCCATAAAACCTAATACTAAGCATATAGAAATTACATTTGGAATTAATGCAATTAATGAAACTTTAATAGATTTAAATAAAAGTAAAAACATAAAAAATAGCAAAATAATAACACTACCTATTGTAAGTATTTGAGACTTAAATAAACTTTGCAGCATATTATTATATAAAATTAAAACATTACTATAATGTATTTTATCAGGATCCATATTTACTATATTAGGAATCTCTAAATTTATTTTTTTTAGAAATTCATTTCTTCTTAATTCAGGCATAGAATCCTTAATTCTCATACTAATTTTTGCTTGATTGTGTTCAATAGAAATATACGGAGAAACAATTATCTTTTTATATTCATCCGGTAACTCTGAATATAATAATGCTAATTGAATTATATCCAAATTATTTCCGTTATTCATTACCTTTCCAACCTTTAATAAAGTAGCAAAAGACATTACTTTTCCTATTTCAGGTTGTCTTTCTAAATAATTATGCACCTTACTTATTAAGTTCATTTTTGAAGATGTGAAAAATAATTTAGAAGCATTATTGGAAGATAAAGCCTCTTCGTCTAAAAAATCAAAATCGTCTATTGCAAATTCATCAACATCTTCTCTATAAACATCTTCCTCAAAGCTTTCATCAAAATCTAGGGTAATATCCAACAAAGTAGTACCACCTAACTTTTGATCAATTAATTTCATACCCTTATAAATTTCACTACTATTTTTAAAGTAATCGATAAAACTGTTTTCAACCTTTAATTGAGCCACACCTATTGTACCAATAAGAAATATAATAAATGCTAAAAATATAATTTTTTTACCAAAAAAATTAGATATATTAGCAAAATATTTAGGTAAAGGAACATTTTGTTCAAATTTTAAATTTGGAGCAATTTTATTTAAATATAATTGTAGCAATGGAAACAAAATAAATGCGCTTAACAAAGAAATTGATATACCTATACTCATCATCCAACCAAAATTAATAACTGGCAAAAGACCAGAAAAAACTAAAGAAGAAAAGCCTACAATTGTTGTAGCAACCGTATATAAACATGGTAAAGCCATAGAAGAAACAGTCTCTATTAGTAAATCTTTTTGTGAAAAACTTGGGTTCAAAGAATATAACTCTCTGTATTTAACTGTAAGATGCACTATTATTGCCATTGTAAATATTAATTGTAATGAAATAAAATTTGATGAAATAATTGTAATATCCCAGCGAAAAATACCTAAAATGCCAGAAGTTATTATTACAGAAAAAGAACATGTGATTAATGGAATTAAAACCCACCTTAACTGTCTAAAAATTGTTACAAGTGAAATTACTAAAAACAATAGAATAGAAAACCCAAATATTTTTAGATCATTTTTAACAAAATTTACAACATCATTAGTAATCATATTTAAACCTCCAAGAAAAATAACTTCTTCTTTTTGATAAGGCTTTATAATATTTCTAATACTTGTAATTGTTTCTTCATTTTGAATTTTTGATTTATTTTTATAAGCTTTATAAGTGTTTTCTATTATTTTTAATTTTTTAAGCTCTGACTCATTAATTATGTTTTTACTTTGTTTAACTCTTAACTTATTTCTCTCATCTCTTAATTTTACACCTTTTACATCTGCTTTAAGATTAATAACAATTGATGTAGTAGTAAAATCACTACTAACTAAATTATCTTTATATATAGGACTACTAATAAACTCTTCTTTAGCTAGTTGTAAATCCATGCCTTTAGACTTAATATTTGGCACCCCTTGAGACAACTCTGACAGTTTTATAGGAGGGCTTAAAAGTAAAGGCACATTTAGTATAGATGTCACTGATGCAACCAAATCTAATTTTAATAAATTTGAAGAAATAGATTCTATATTTTCTAAAGTGTTCGTAGAAAACAAATCTTCTTTTGGCGTATAAGCAAGTATTAAAAAATCAGGAGAATAATATCTATTACTAACTAATTGAGTATATGCTAAATCTTTATCACCTTCTAATATTAAAGTATCAGAAGATGCATCAATCACTAGAAATTTTGCAAAATATCCGAAAACAATTACTATAATTAGTAATAAAAAAAATATTAACTTAGGAAATTTAAATATGAAATTTTTATAAAAAGCATTAAACAGCAATTAATTCCCTCTCATGAACATTTTTTTATTTAATATTATTATAATATTATCAAAAAAAATTAAATACATAATAATATTAATTTACCTAAATACTAATATAGAGTATACATCTCTAAATTTATTTAAATTAATATTTATCATACTTAATATTAGGTAAATATTAAAATTTTAAGGCCCGGTGTCAGAGTGGTTATGTAGTGGACTGCAAATCCTCGTACGGCGGTTCGATTCCGTCCCGGGCCTCCAGAGGATTAATTAATGGATAGAGAACCCTGTATAGTAGGTGTAGCTGACTTTCCACTTCATGAAAGAGGAAGAGCAGCAGAAGGTAATAGCGAACTTACAATCCAAAAATATTGTGCAGAACAAGCATTAAATCAAGCAGGTTTAAAATTTTCAGATATAGATGGTCTTGCTGTTGCAGGAATGTGGGGTATGCCTGGTCCTGGCATGATGCAACCAAATGTATTAGTTGAATACCTAGGCATCAAATCTCCAAAATGGTTAGAAGGCACTAATATTGGAGGGTCAACATTTCTACTTCATGTTAATCATGCCTATCAAGCAATAAAAGCAGGGCTATGTGATACTGTATTAATTTTATATGGCAGTTTACAAAAATCTAATGCCTCAAGAGTCTTAGGAGATAGACCTGCATTATACAGCAATCAATTTGAAGTAGTAAGCGGACTCCCCCTTCCTGTAGGAGGTTATGCACTTGCTGCCCAAAGACATATGAATACATATGGAAGTAGTAGAGAAACCTTAGCAGAAATTGCTGTTTCCACTAGAGCATGGGCATCTATGAATGAAAATGCAGCCTTTCAAACTCCATTAACAATAGAGGAAGTTTTAGCATCTAAACCTATTGCTACCCCCTTGCACAGATCTGACTGTTGTCTAGTTACAGATGGTGGTGGCGCTGTTGTACTTACAACTAATGAAAAAGCAAAAGATTTAAATACTAAACCTATATATATAAGAGGTTATGGAGAAAGTAACAGCCATTCAAGTATAAATTACATGCCAAATATGGACCATTTAGAAATAGCAAAAAATTCAAGTAAAAGAGCCTTTAATATGGCTGATTTGAATACAAATGATATAGATTTAACTATGCTCTATGACTCTTTCACAATAACTGTTCTTTTAACATTAGAAGCAATAGGCTTTTGTAAGTTAGGAGAAGGGAAAGATTTTTTACAGAATCAAAGGACAGCTCCCGGTGGAGATTTTGCATTAAATACAAATGGGGGAGGATTAAGTTATTGTCATCCAGGAATGTACGGCATATTTACTATTATAGAATCTGCAAGGCAACTTTGGGGTTTATGTGGTAAGAGACAATTAGATAACCCTATAAATGCACTTTGTCATGGTACTGGAGGTGTATTATCTAGCTCAACGACTTTAATACTCTCTAAAGAAAGTAATTAAATGGAAATAAAAAAGCCTAGGCCTACTATTGATCCAGATTCAAAAATATATTGGGAAGCGGCCAAATCAAACAAATTAATGATACAGTATTCAATAGATACTAAAGAATACTTTCTTTACTCTAAAAAATTAACTAATGCTCAAGATAGTAGTAATATTGAATGGAAAGAAGTCTCTGGCCAAGGCGAAATTTATTCTTACACTGTTATTCATGCACCTGCTGGCCCAGCTTTTAAATCAGAAGTACCATATGTTGTTGCATCAATAACGTTAAAAGAAGGTGCAAGGATTATATCTAATATAGTTACAGATAATATATCAGATATTTCTATAGGTGATAAAGTTAAAGTAGTTTTTGATAAGCAAGATGAAGAGTTTACAATTCCTAAGTTTATTATAGAAAAATAGCTATATTTTAGCTTTTTCTCCACTATTAATTATTTTTTGAATGCTATTAGGTAATAATTCTATCCACTTAACAAAACAATTATTATATCCAATTAAAACAAAATATTGATCTCTTCTTCCCTGGTAAGAAGGCCAAACAGTAACAATATCTGCAACTAGCTTTTCTTGTAAATTATAGCCTAAAACAAAGTGTTCTAGTGATTCTTCTGATAGTTTAAAAGGAATTATATGCTTCCATTCGTTCCTTGCCTCTACTAAAGTTTTAGCAAAAGATTTGCAATTACTTTTAGATGGAACATTAAAATCCTCCTCTGTAAGGGGTACTACAGTTGCTCTTATAATTTCTTCAGAAAAAACATTAGATGAAAAAATAAAAAAACTTATTATAAGAATAATTTTTTGCATGTATGACTCCTAAATTAGATACTAATTTCAATTAAATTTACATAGCTTTGCTTTATTACTTTTTCAAATTCTATATAATTATTATTTAAACTTAAAATTAATAATTTTATTAACAACTCTTGATCTTTTTTAACTTTGTCTTTTAAATCAATAATATTAACGTTTAGATTAACAAACTTATCTTCAAAAGATCTCAATTTTTCCTCTACTGCAGTTATATCTGTTATATACTGTTTTTCAATATTAAGTTTAGAGGAAACTAAATTAGTTAGTTTTAAATATTCTGCATAGAAAGAATTAAATTTGGCAATAAAATTATTTTCACTTAATTTAATTAAATTTTTATTAGATTGTTCTATTATCTCTTCATCTAAATTAGGTGTATTATATTTATTAGTCTCTGTAAGAGATGATTTAGTAAGAGATGATTTAAAATAATCAGAAGCCTTATTAATATTCACTTCTTCTCCTAGCCCCATAAGTGCCATCCAACCTAAATTAAATTTAGCAGACTTATTCCCTAATCTCTCAGATTGTAAAAATAAAATAGAAGCCTTGTCTAAGTCTTTAGAAACGCCATAACCATTTAAGTATATAACCCCTAATATATTTAAACATTTAGAGTTATTAATTAATTTATCACATTCACTAATTGATAGTTTCCAATTATTATTATTATAAGCCTTTAAAGAACTAGAATAATCAGCAATAGAATATTTAAATACTATGAATTGTAGTACGAGAATAACAATAATAATAGAAAATCTATGCATAAATGACCTTAAATATAATTAATAATTCGTAAATTATTAGTTACTTGATTAACCTAATTAGTATACTATATGATATAAAATATATAATATATCAAATTAAGAGGTACAAATGAAGTCTATATATATCGTATTCATAGCTTTCGCATTAATAATTATTACTATAAGTTTTAGTTATGCAGATACTACATACGAAGAAAAACAGACAATGGTAGATGTAAGACAACAAGCAATGCAAGCCATGTGGTCAAGACTAGATAGACTATCAACACTTATTGCTGTAGCGGGAGATACAGTTACATCTTCTGATGGATCATCTATAGTTATAGGTAATAGAAACAAAACAAATCCTCTTGAAACATATGCTTTAATTCATGCAAAAGAAGCTAAACAAGATGCTTTAGAAATTTCAAGTTTGCTTACACAAGTAGAAAATTTTTGGCCACTACATACAAGCGTGGCGCATGTAGGTTCTACAAGTGCTGAACGTTTAGTATGGATATTACCTGAGGCCTTTGATAGATATTATACTGACTCTGTAATTGCATCAGATAATTTAAACAAAGCATTTGATACAAATGATTCATCAAAAATTAAAAGATCAGTTTGTATGCTAGCTCAATCCTGTGGAAAATGTCATTCTGCTTTTAGAAAAGTTAGATTTGATAATTTAAAAAAGGAAGGTAGAGGCTGGACAGGTAGTTATTTAGCTTGCTGGAAATACAAAAATGAACTTATTTTAAACTCTGCTGCTATTAGAGAGTAAAATTAACCGACTTTAAATATATTTATACACTTCTGAATAGATTTATTAACTTTTTCTGTATTTGTATTAATTACATCTAAATAGATAGATTTAGCTCCTGATTCACTCATTTCTTTCATCATAAGAGATCCTATATTTAATCTAATAATTTTATCTAAATATAAATTAAGAATATTTTTTGCTTTAATTCTATTTATATCATCGAAACTATTATTATGTATAGTCATAAGTATACCAAAACATTTTGATACCTCTACTTTATGCGCTGCTGATTCAATTGAATGCGCTTTATATGTAAAAAAAAAAATTAATAGAGTATAAGCTAAATATTTTGTGATTTTAACCAATTAAGTATTCCCTCTCCTATTAAATCTGGAGAATCTTCTTGAATGAAATGACTTCCTGGAACTGTTATTTCATTTTGATTTGGCCATGTACGGCAAAACTCTCTTTGTTTACCGACTAAAATTGCCCCTGGCTCTGCATTAATAAACAATTTGGGAATATTATTATTTTTAAAAAATAGAGAATATTTTTTTACTATTTCAGTTACATCTTTTGGATAGCCTTCAATGGGAATTTGATTGGGCCAATCTAAGGTAGGTCTTCTATTTTCTTTTTTAAGAAAAGGTCTTCTATAAACATCCATCTCTTCTTCTGTTAAGCCTCTTAATACTGAACCTGGAAGAACTTTATCTACAAATATATTCTTTTCTATAACCATATTTTCTCCAGCTTGCGATCTAAATGCTTGGAAAACTGGGGCTGACTTCTTGTCCCAGTCATCCCATGTTAAAGGGGAAACAATTGCTTCCATATATACTATTCCGGACACTCTATTAATATTTCTTAAGGCCCAGTCGAACCCAAGTGCAGATCCCCAATCATGGATAACTAATATTATTTTATTTCCTAAATCTAATTTATCTAATATTTTATTAAGCCATTTTCTATGCTCAATATATGTATATGTACCTGGTTTATTAGAGTTTAACTTATCAGAATCTCCCATACCTATTAGATCTGGTGCAACACATCTTTTGGAACCAGAAAAATATGGCATAATATTTCTCCATAAATAAGAAGACGTAGGATTACCATGAAGAAAAAGCATAGTTTCTCCTGATCCAATATCCACATATGCCATTTCTTTATCATCTATTAAAGTTTTTGACTTTGGAAGCTCTTTTGTATTCATAATTAATCCTTTAGAATTACTAATAGCCTTTAAAATCAGGTTTTCTCTTTTCAACAAAAGCTTTTACACCCTCTTTACCATCATGTCCTTGAGCTCTAATATTTAAAGAACGAGCTTCTTTTTCTAAATGACTTTCTAAAGAAGAGGAAAATGTATCAGCCAGTAAAGTTTTAACAGCCCCATAAGCTTTTGTAGCCCCTTTAGATAGATTTAACGCCATATCCATAGCAGTTTTTTGTAAATCCTCATGTTTAACAACTCTATCAATTAAACCCATATCAAGAGCTTCATTTGCTGTAATTCTTCTATTTGTAATCATAAGCTCTTTAGTTCTTTTTAAGCCTATTAATCTAGGCATAATGTAGGTCATTGAGCCATCTGGGGATAACCCTGCAGCCGTATATGCTGCAGAAAATTTTGCAGTATCAGCAGAAATTACAATGTCTCCAGATAGTGCTAAACTTAAACCTCCGCCTGCTGCTGTTCCATTAATAGCAACGATGATAGGCTTTTCCATACGGTGCATTAAAGTTACAGCTAAGTGAAAATAAGTTGTCATATCAGTAATAAAAGGCCCTAAATTATCAGCTTTCTCAACAAAAGAGTCTAAATCTCCTCCCGCACTAAACATAGCTCCTTTTGCGGTAAAAATTACAGCCCTAATAGATTCATCATGATGACACTCTTTAAATGATTCATATAGGTCTTTTACTAAATCTAGATTAATTGTATTAGCATTATCTGGCCTATTGAGTGTTACAGTTGCTATAGTATTATCTTTATTTAAAATTACAGTATTTTTTGACATATTTTTCTCCATTATTAATTAATTATTTATAAAATAAATACATAAAAATACAATCTAATATTAAAATCTATACGTAACTTTAGCATACATGTTTCGTAAATAGTTCCCCTATTATTTACGGAATATTCATGGAAGTAGAAAAGCAATAATCTATTTTTATAGATTATCTTTTCTACTTCTTATATTTAACTTATAGTCAAATTATGCAAATACCTACTCTAGAAAATATTAATAAAGAAATATGGAATCTAATAGAAAGTGGAGTAAATGATATTACTTCTTCTTTTCATTTTCCTAGTTTATCTACAATAAGTTTAGATGGGAACCCTACGTCAAGAACTGTAGTTTTAAGAAGTTTCAATTATGAAAAAAAAACTATGTCTTTTAATACTGATATAAGGTCTAGTAAATGGCAAGAGATGAATAAAAATGCCAACATATCCATACATATTTATGACTTTAATAAAAAAACACAAATTAGAATAGTTGGGCAGGCAATGTTAAATTATAATAATAAAGCTTGGGAAGATGCATGGAACTCTTCGACAATTATGGGTAAAGAATGCTATTCTACTCCTTGTAATCCTAGTACAATTATAGACAACCCAGAAATTATAGACAAAAATATTAAAGACATAAAATTTAAAAGTGATGAATTAGATCAATTTAAAGTTAATTTTGGTAGAATTGATATTAAAATAAGGTCAATTGATTGGTTATACTTATTACATACAGGTCATAGAAGAGCTAAATTTACTTATAATAAAAATATAGAAATGGTTTGGTTGGCTCCATGAAGAAGCTGTTAGTAATAGTAACGTTAATTTATATAAACTTTGTATATAGTTTATTTTCTTATGCTAATGATAGTGTAATTGTAAAAAGAGTATATCCACCTAAATGTACGTTATTAAAAGATACAAATGGACTTTTATGTCCGAGAATTATTGAAATAGAAGTTATCATTAATAGCGAAATAGATAAGCATTTAGTAAGATGTACTTTATTTAGTGAAGAAGAAGAAATTTTAGCTTTTGGTGAAGCTTTTGTGTTTAAACCTGGTGGAAAAATATATTTAACTCTCAGAACAAGAGCAAGGATACATGGAATAACGCTAATAGCTGGTGCAAGATGCAATTCAGACTCTTATTAACTTTTATTATATATATAAGCTATCCAATAAGTTTAAAGTCTGAAGAAAATATTGTAGTAAAGCATATTTACCCTCCTAAATGTACAATGTTAGAAGATAGCAAGACACTGTTATGCCCCAGAATAATGGAACTAGCTATAGAAATAAAACATGAAACTAAAAAAAAATTAATAAATTGTCTATTATTAAGTGAAGAAGGAGAAATTTTAGCTTTTGGTGAAAACTATATTACTCCACCTTCAGGTAAAATATACTTAACTATAAAACAAAATAGAAGAAAGCTTCATGAGATGAAATTAATAGCATCTGCTAAATGTGAGTATAGTAAATAAAAAATTAAAAATCTTTTTCTGTCATTTCACATATAAAATGCCCAATTATAATATGCATTTCCTGAATATGATTAACCTTGTTTGAAGGAACATTTAAAGAAATATTCGATAGTTTAGACAATGTACTATCTTTCATACCCGTAAGAGATATTGAAAAAATACCCATATCATTACCAAATTTAACTGCATCTAATACATTTTTACTCTCACCACTAGTAGATATAGCAAACAAAATATCTTCTTTTTTTGCAAGTGCTTGAACTTGCCTTGTGAAAATTTTTTCATACCCCATATCATTTGCTACAGCAGTAATAATAGAAGTGTCAGTATTTAATGCAATAGCTGCCAATGGAGCCCTATCCTTTTTGTAACGGCCCACAAACTCAGCACACAAATGTTGACTATCTGATGCAGACCCACCATTTCCAAAAAATATTATCTTTCCACCAAGACTTAAACATTTTTTAATATTTATAATTGCTTCTTCTAATTGTGGTAGAATATTTGCTTTCATTTCTTTAAGGTTTAAAGAACATTCATCTATATATTTGTTAAATTCATTTTCCAAAATCAAAATCCATAATATTTATTTCTTTTAAAAATACTATTTTAGTTATAGCCTAAAATAATAAAATTAATAGGTTAATTAAGGTAAAATAATTGGAAATAAATGTAAAACATAAACAACAAGAATTTTTTGCAATAATTAATGATGTCGATATTAAAAGCCTATCTAATAAAGATTTTTTGAAAATTCAAGAAGCTATCAATAAATATGGTGTTCTAGTATTAAAAGATCAAAAAATTAATGATGATGAACAGATTGAGTTCTCTAATAGGTTTGGTGAGTTAGAAAAAGCTTTAGAGCATGATACATTAGAAGGAATTAGACCTGAAATAACTAGAATTTCAAATATAGACTCTCATAATAATATCTTACCAATAGATAATAAAAAAGTTATTTATGATAGAGGAAATAGGGCTTGGCATACAGATTCATCTTATAAGGATATTCCTTCAAAGATTTCCATATTAAGCGCCAGAGAAATACCAAAAGATGGAGGAGGCACAGAATATATAGATGCCAGACATGCTTTAGAAAATTGGGATGATAGCTCTATAGAAGTTAACCTCCAAGACCTTAAAAATGAGATTTGTGAACATTCAATAGTTTATTCACGAATGGTTAATACTGGTGATATTTTTGATAGCAATTACAAAGAAAAAATGCCTTTTGTTAAACAAAGACTAATTAGAACTCATCCTATTACCAAACGCTCCGCTTTATACGCAGGAAGCCATTGTAGCCATATTGTAGGATGGGATTTAGATAAAAGTAGAAAGCTAATAAAAAAAATAAATAACTGGATAGCTGATGCAGGGCCTATTGTTCATCATAAATGGAGCAATAATGAAATTGTTATGTGGGATAATAGAAGAGTCCTTCATAGAGGCACTGAATTTGATGAAAGAAGTGCACGAAGAATAATGCATAGAACAACTATTTCTGGAGACAAGCCTAGCTATCAAGAAGAAATAAATTTATAGAATAAATTATAATTATTTTCTTCCGTTATAAACATTTATATTATTATCTGGAATCCATACTTTTTTAGGAGGTTCATCTGTCTGCCAAAAAACATCAATTGGTATTCCTCCTCTAGGATAAAAATAACCTCCTATTCTTAACCAGACAGGTTTAATTTCTTTCTCTATTCTTTTTGCAATGTATAAAGTTACATCTTCATGAAAAGCACCATGATTTCTAAAAGATTGTATAAATAATTTAAATGATTTTGATTCTAATAAATATTTATTAGGAATATAATCTAAGATAATATGAGCAAAATCAGGCTGTCCTGTAACTGGACATAAAGAGGTAAATTCTGGAGCACTAAACCTTGCTACATATAATTTATCACTATGAGGATTTTTTACTTTTTCTAAAACAGCTTTACTAGGAGTATCTGCAAATACAGCATTGTTTCCTAATTGTTTGATTTTATTCATTATTTTCAGGCCCATTATAGATACAGCCTTCGCCGCTTTGATCTCTATGAACTTCAATTGTTTTTAAGTTAGAAAATTTTAAAATTAATTTACCCCATATAAATATGCATAACCCTTCTAAAGTAGGATTTTCTAAGCCTTTAACATTATTTAAAGTATTGTGATCAAGCATGTTTTTTATTTCCTTACATTGATCTGAAATATACCCTAAATCTGTTATCATATTGTTTTCTTTTAATGGCTTACCTTGAATCCATACTCTAGCTCTAAATGAATGGCCATGTATTCTACCATAAGGATGATCCTCTGAATAGCCATCTAAAACATGCGCTGCATCAAAAGTAAAATCTCTATATATTAACATATAATTACTACCTAATTCCAATAACTTTATGAGTTTGAATTGATACTCTCCATTTAGGATTTTTCATACAATATTCTAAAGTTAAATTTGTATTATGAACCTTTAACTCCCCATCCATTGGCTGTAAACTAAAATTTTTAAAAGCGTACATTTCATATTGAATAGGTTTAATATTTTTTTGAGGATAAACCAATTTTAATTCATCACCATTAGTTTGAATTATATTGTTTCCAGCTTTAGGACTAACACAAATCCAATCTATTTCTCTTGGAACTTTTATAGTACCATTAGTTTCAATTGCAATTTCACAATCATATTTTTTTAATTCATTAATTAAGTCATTATCAACTTGCAGCATCGGCTCTCCACCAGTCAATACTATAAAGGGCTTTGTGTCAGAATGCCAATAAGATAGAATAGATTTGACTAAAGCTTCTGCATTTACAAACTTACCCCCACCAATTCCATCAGTACCGACAAAATCCGTATCGCAGAATGTGCACTTAGCTATTTTTCTATCTTCTTCTTTACCAGACCACAAATTGCATCCAGTAAATCGACAAAAAACTGATGCTCTACCTGTATGAACCCCTTCACCTTGCACCGTATAAAAAATTTCCTTTACAGAATATGTCATTTATTTTTTAACCATTCTTTGTAGCCATTTTTTCTTAATGTACAAGCTGGGCAGCTATTACACCCATAACCCCAGTCATGCAAAACAGACCTTTCTCCTAAATAACATGTATGAGTATCATTTTTAATAATATTATGAAACTCTTCTCCTCCAAGCTTATAACTAAAAGCCCACACATCTGACTTATTCATCTCCATTAAAGGAGTATGAATAAAAATTTCTTTATCTAAACCTAACGATAAGACTTTAGCTTGTGCATCTATAGTCTCTCTTCTGCAATCTGGGTAACCTGAATAATCTGTATCGCACATACCTCCAATTAAATTAAAGATGTTTCTCCTCCAACCTAAAGCTGCTGCCATGTTTAAAAATACTAAATTTCTTCCTGGAACAAAAGTATTAGGCAAACCATTTTCTTCAACAAATATTTTAGAATCTCTTGTAAGTGCTGTTTCTGATAACAATCCTAAAGCAGGAATATTAATGACATGGTCTTTTCCAATAGCATTGAAACATAATTGAGATAAATTTTTAATTTTAGTTAATATATTTTTACGACACTCCATTTCAATGATATGTCTTTGATTATAATTAAAACCTATTGTTTCTACTTTTTTAAAGTTCTTACATGCCCAGAGCAAAGAGACTGTGCTATCTTGACCCCCTGAAAATAAAACTAATGCTGATTTATCTATCACTGACTACCAAACAAATATTACAAAATTTATATTATATATATGATCTATATGTTAACTATATAACTATATAACTATATAACTATCCAAATAGCTTATATTATATATAAATAAATCATTTTTATGGAGGTATCAATGAATCGTAGAAATTTTATTAAATTTAGTTCTGCATTAAGTATAACATCTATAACAGGATTGTATTTACCAAATGCAGTATTTGCAGAAAACGATATTTTAAATAGTTCATTAGCTGGAAAAATTTTTTATACAGAAAATAATCCAGGTAGATGGGCAAAAAAAGTAAATGGTCATTTACCAACATTTTTTAAAGAAAATAATACTTTAGAGGTAACTACTGGGCATGAAATGAATGGTTATAAACATTATATTATAAAACATATGCTATTTGACGAAAACTTTAATATAGTTAATGAAACTATGTTTGACCCAGAAAATGATGCACCAGTAACAACTCATAATATAAGTAAATTAAAAAATAAAAT
>CAWVYV010000004.1:0-21465 GCA_963934475.1 uncultured Alphaproteobacteria bacterium
AATTCTTTAAATAAAGTTCTTCTTACTACTTTTAAAACCTCTTTTTTATCTTCTATATTTTTAGAAACTTCATTAATAAAATTAAACCCTTCTATTCTACCTATGAAATGCCCTTCAACCAAAACTGAGTTATCTTTAGAAACACTGGCTATTAAATCACTTTCACCTCCCAAATGTTTAGAAAATTTTGCCATCTTATAATCAACAAATCTTTCTACTAAACCTAGATGCAAAGCATCTGATAATCTATTCTCTATATATCTTGCCCTAGCCCCTAATTCACTTTTTTTATTAATCCAGTTTTTGTGATTAGAAATATAATTCCATGTTCTAACGTTAGACAATCTAGTACTTATAAGGTCTAACTCACCTTTAATATTATTTAGCTCATTAAGTTTTTTATTCACCCAATTTTCAGGAATTGTTCCTTTATCTATAATAAACAAAAAAATTTCTTCTAGAAGTTTAGAATGTGAATCATCAAAATTTTTACTATAATCAGGAATAGAACATATTTCCCATAATAATTTTATTTCTTTTTTTCCAATAAGCCTAATAATAATATCTTCATTTTTAGATAAAACTTTTAATAATTTTTCATCTTCTGCTTCTGGACTTAACATTAAATATGGCTTGCTAGGCATAATACTTAAGCTTCTTAATAGATCCCTTAAAGAAGAAAAATCTAGCGAACTATTTCTCCATACCATAGTATTAATGTGAGGGAAAACATGATTCTCTATAGAATTAACCATATGTTGTGTAAAATCTACGCAACCTGCTGTAGCCCCAAAAGTACCATCACTTTTGTATCTTCCAGCTCTTCCTGCTATCTGCGCTAATTCAGAAGTAGTCAAAGGGCGAGTTACTCTTCCATCAAATTTATTTACTTTTGCAAAAGATACATGATTAATATCCATATTTAACCCCATACCTATTGCATCGGTTGCAACTAGATAATCAACTTCACCTGATTCATATAATTCTACTTGTGCATTTCTTGTCTTAGGACTGAGCGCACCTAAAACAACAGCTGTTCCTCCATGTTTTCGTTTTACTAATTCAGCTATTTCATAAACATCATTAACAGAAAAAGATACAATTGCTGACCTTCTAGGCATTCTATGTAATTTAGTTTTTCCCGTATATTGCAGGTTAGAAAAACGTTTCATTTTTTTGATAATTATAGAAGGGTATATAAACTTTAATAAAATTTCTAAACTGTCCGAACCAAGAAACATAGTTTCTTGCTCCCCCTTAACATTTAAGATTTTGTCTGTAAATATATGGCCCCTATCATTGTGGCTACAAAGTTGGACCTCATCTATTGCAACAAAATCTACTCTTAAATCTTTTGGCATAGCTTCCACTGTGCAAACAAAATATTTTGCGCCATCTGGAACTATTCGCTCTTCCCCTGTTATTAAAGCTATATTTAATAAGCCTTTTTTTTTAACTAATTTATCATAGACTTCTCTTGCTAGAAGCCTCAAAGGACACCCTATAATTCCTGAAGAGAATTTAGTCATTCGATTAATAGCGTAATATGTTTTTCCAGTATTTGTGGGGCCTAATAACGCCACTAAATTACCTATATTGTCTTGAGAATTTATAAAAATTTTTGTACGTAAATTATAATTTAACATTTTATCATGTCCAATATAGTCAACTATATAAACATATATGTAGTAAAAATATAACAAATAAACTAAATTATTCTTAAATAAATATTAAATTTATTTAATTAGGGTGATAATGCTAGATCTTTTTCCTCACATTGAACCATATGAATACGGGCTACTAGAAGTTGATAATATTCATAAAATTTACTGGGAAAAGAGTGGTAATAAAAAAGGAATTCCTGTTTTAGCCCTTCATGGAGGCCCTGGTGCTGGCGGAAACATATATTTAAGACGTTTTTTTGATCCAAAATATTATAATATTATTATTTTTGATCAAAGAGGGGCCGGTAGGTCTACTCCCCCAGCTTGTATAGATAATAATACAACTCAAGACCTTATAAAAGATATTGAAAAATTAAGAATATTTTTAAAAATTGAAAAATGGATAGTTTTTGGTGGAAGCTGGGGATCTTCATTATCTTTAGCCTATGCTCAAGACCAACCAGATAATGTTTTGAGCATTGTATTAAGAGGAGTCTTTCTTTGCAGGAAAAAAGAGGTACAATGGTTTTTACATGGAATTAAAAATATTTTTCCAGAATATTGGGATAGATTTAATTCTTTTTTGCCCAAAGATGAAAGAAAAGAACTATTATCATCTTATTACAAAAGATTAATAAACAATGACCCTAAAATTAATGGTGAAGCTGCAGTTGCATGGGCGAGATATGAAGCAAACTGTTCTACTTTACTGCCTAATGCTTCTGTGTCTGAAGAGTTTGTAAACATACAAATGGCATTAAATTTAGCAAGAATTGAAGCTCACTATTTTGTAAATAGTTTATTCTTAGAAGAAGGGCAGCTTCTAAAGAATATTCATAACATTAAAAATATTAATGGACACATTATCCAAGGAAGGTACGATGCAATATGTCCTCCTGAAAGTGCATATGACCTTGCTAACGCATGGCCAAATGCAACTTTACAAATTGTTGAAAAAGCTGGGCACAGCTCTTTAGAAGAACCTATACAAAAAGCTCTTTTAGAAACAATGAATTCTATTAAAAAAACTTTTTAATAAAAATAAATAGGGACAAATTATGAATACTAAATTTTTTCAAGATCACTGTGAAAAATTAAATTTTAACTTAGATAATAAAATTATAAAAAATTTTACCCCAATAATTTCACAAGATTTTGAAAAAGATAAAGTGAACTTTTCATCTTTTTGGAAAGAGTGTGAAGATGAAAACAAAAAAATAAAAGATAAGAAAGAAAAAAAGAAAATAAGAAGCCTTATAGAAATAACAAAAAAAATATTTTTAAATGATTACTCACATAATATTTATAATCGCATCACAAATAATAAAAATAAATTTGTAAAAATTGATGAACTAGTATTTCTAGCGAATGATGTTGTTCCATACCTAACTCCCTCTGAAGAAGAGCTTAAAATTGAAAGCAAAAAATCACTTAAAGATAAAGAAGGGATTGAGATTGACCAAGGGTTATTTCTATCAGCTGTTCTTTCTAACCAATTAGAAGGAAACCATTTATGCCATTCTATGCTACTTCCAAGTGAATTAGCATTAGAAAAACAAGAAGAATTTAAAAAAGTAAAAAAAGTACAATTCGATGGTGCAAGTATTGAAAAATTTGAAAAGCATGTATTAGTTACGATAGAGAATGGCGAATACTTGAATGCAGAAGATGAAAGAACATTGCTTCCTTTAGAAGCTGCAATAGATTTAGCAATATTAGATAAAGAGACTGAAATCGCAGTTTTAAGAGGAGAAATAGTTAAACATCCTAAATATACTGGTAACAGAACATTTGGGGCGGGAATAAATTTGACACATCTGTACCAGGGCCAAATACCTTTTCTTTGGTACATTAAAAGAGATATGGGCGCAGTTAATAAAGTTTTTAGAGGTTTAGCAACAGAAGATTACGGTCCGGAAAATTCTCTATTTCCTCTTCAAGAAAAACCATGGATTGCTACTTTAGATACATTTGCAATAGGAGGGGGCTGTCAATATTTGCTAGTAATGGACCATATAATGGCCGAAAATGGGAGTTATATGACACTTCCTGCAAGAAAAGAAGGTATAATTCCTGGCATGGCTAACCTCAGACTTTGGAGGTTTACAGGCGATAGAGTTGCCAGACAAGCAATTCAAAATGGTTTAACCATTCACTCAAATTCGCCAGAAGGAAAATTAATATGTGATGAAATAATAGAAAAAGGCAATATGGATGAGAGTCTTGCAAAAACTATAGACGCTTATACTAATTCTGGAGTAGTTGGCTCAGCTAGCAATAGAAGAGCGTTTAGAATAGGTCAAGAGCCGCTTGACACATTCAGAAAATATATGAGCGCTTACTGTCATGATCAAGCTTATTGCCACTTTAGTGATGCACTCATTAAAAACCTGGAATATTACTGGGATGCAGCATCCAGAAAAGTAAAATAGCTAATTATGTATAAATTGAAATCTTGGGTTAAAAAATTTGACAATATAGTAGTTTTTACCGGCGCTGGGATAAGTACCGAGTCCGGCATCCCAGACTTTAGAAGTCCTGGCGGTATTTGGACTAAAATGCCTCCAATAATGTTTAATGATTTTATGTCTTCTGATAAGGCTCAAATAGAATCTTGGAGAAGAAAATTTGTAATTGACCAAGATATGAAAATTGCAAAGCCTAATATAGGGCATAAGGTCATAGCAGAATTATTCTCCGCTAATAAAATAAGCTATGTCATTACTCAAAATATAGATAATCTTCATCATGATTCAGGAATTCCACCTAATAAAATTATAGAATTGCATGGCAATAGCACTTATGCCCAATGCTTAGATTGTAAAAAACGTTATGAGCTAGATTATATTAAAAAAGAATTAGAGGAAAAAAATAATAACTACACACGACCACCTAAATGTCTTGATTGTAATGGAATTATTAAATCCGCAACTATTTCTTTTGGACAACCTATGCCAGAAAAAGAAATGAAAATAGCTGAAAAGGCTTCAATAAATTGTGATCTTTTTTTAGCTATAGGTTCCTCATTAAAAGTATATCCTGCTGCTGGATTACCAATAATAGCTAGAAAAAATGGGGCTAAATTAGTTATAATAAATAGAGATTCTACAGAACTAGATTCAATAGCTAGTGAGGTAATAAATAAAGAAATAGGAAAAACGTTAAAAGAATTATTAAACTAATAGTATTGTGAAACAAGATAGTTACTTAAAAAAAATATCTTTTTAACATTCTACTCATATCTATTTTATATTATTATGTAAGTTGGTGCCCTGTGTAGGACTCGAACCTACTACCCCAAGTTTAGGAAACTCGTACTCTATCCAGATGAGCTAACAGGGCATCCGTGCTTTATTCTTAACACTATAAGTTTGTTTTTAACAATATTTTTAGTTAGTAAAAAAAAATATCAAGCAAATACTGTGACTAATAAACTATTTTTGAAAACTTCATTAATCAAAAATAGTTTATAATTTCTTTAAAATTGATGTTGTCTAGTTATTAGACATAAAGTATAATTTAATTTCTGAAATAATTTTGAATAAAAAACTTTAGGGAGTTTAATATGAGTGGTCCGGTTACTTATGAACGTAAAGAAAATATAGGAATCATTACTGTAGATAATCCTCCAGTAAATGCATTATCTCAAGCCGTAAGAGCTGGCTTATCAGATTGTTTAAAAGAAGCTTTAAATGACTCGTCTGCTGAAGCAATAATTGTAACTGGCGGAGGAAGAACATTCATGGCTGGTGCTGATATTTCAGAATTTGGCAAACCTACTCAAAGCCCAGATTTAAATACAGTTATATTTGAATATGAAGATAGTAGTAAACCAACTATCGCAGCACTGCACGGAACTCCTTTAGGCGGCGGCCTTGAAGTTTCTTTGGGGTGCCATTACCGCGTAGCAAATTCTAAAACATTACTTGGATTACCCGAAGTCAAATTAGGACTTCTACCTGGAGCAGGGGGAACACAAAGACTTCCAAGAGTAGTTGGTCCAGAATTAGCTCTTGAAATGATTACCAGTGGAACTCCTATTCCTGCGAGTAAAGCTCTGAAAGAAGGGCTAATAGAAGAAATGTATGAAAATACAACTCATGAAGAGTTAATTGATAATGCTATTTTATTTGCAAAAAGTATCCTTGCAAATAATAATCATCCAAAAACAAGAGAAAGAAACGAAAAAATTTCAAATATATCTTCTGATTTGTTTGAAAATGCTATCAAAAAAATTACGCCTAGACTTAGAGGACGCAAAGGCCCTCTTCGCTGCATTGAAGCAGTAAGAGGAGCTGTTGATCTTAGCTTCGAGGATGGTATTAAAAATGAGAGAGATTTGTTTCAAATATGCCATGATTCCGAAGAATCAGCTGCTCTTATCCATTCTTTCTTTTCTGAAAGAATGGCAAATAAAATCCCTGGAATGGATAAAAATACTCCGCTTAGACCTATTAATAAAGCTGTAGTTATTGGATGTGGTACTATGGGAGGAGGTATAGCAATGAGTTTAGTTAATGCAGGTATACCTGTCAGCATTATAGAAACTACAGGTGATTTTTTAGAAAAAGGCATGAAAATTATAAAAAATAATTATACTGCAACTGTTTCTAAAGGAAGACTTTCTCAAGAGAATATGGACAAAAGAATGGGGCTTTTAACTCCTACTTTAGATTGGGATGTAATAAAAGATGCAGATATTGTTATAGAAGCTGTTTTTGAAGAAATGACTATTAAGAAAGAAATTTTTACAAAAATTGATGCTCTTGCTAAAAAGGGGGCAATATTGGCCTCAAATACTTCAACTTTAGATATTGATGAAATAGCAGATGCTACAAATAGACCAGAAGAAGTTGTAGGAACTCATTTCTTTAGCCCTGCAAATGTTATGAGACTCTTAGAAATAGTAAGAGGCAGTAGAACAAAAAATGATATTCTTTCTACATTAATGGCTTTAGCTAAAAAAATTAAAAAAGTTGGTATTATAGCAGGAAATTGTGATGGTTTTATAGGTAATAGAATGTTCCACCAATATATTGTGCAAGCACATCTATTATTAGAAGAAGGTGCCACTATAGAACAAGTGGATGCTGTAGCAGAATCGTGGGGATGGGCTATGGGGCCATTTGCTGTAAATGATTTAGCTGGAAATGACGTCGGTTGGCTAATAAGAAAAAGACATAAGGCAGAAAATCACTATGAAGGTAAAAAATATGCTTCTGATATAGCAGATCGCTTATGTGAACTTGGTAGGTTTGGGCAGAAAGTAGGAAAAGGTTTTTATAAATATGATCCTAAAACGAGAAAAAGAGAATCTGATCCTGAAGTTCATAAGGTTATTGAAGAAGTAAGAAGAGAAAAAGGAGTAAATCCTAGGAAAATATCTGATGATGAGATTTTGTCTCGTCTACATGGAGCTTTAATAAATGAAGGCACTCGTATACTGGAAGAAGGCCATGCTTTTAGAGCTTCCGATATAGATGTATGTTATGTAAATGGATACGGATTTGCTGCTCATCGAGGAGGGCCTATGTGGCAAGCAGATAAAATTGGAATTAATAAAGTGGCTCAAGAAATAAATAATCATAGAAACTCTGATAATTTATCTTGGCCTGAGTCAGACCTAATGAAAAAATTAGAAGCGTCTAATGGCAAACTAAGTGAATTTGTGCCTGATACGTCTAACCCATCAAAACGATAATAAAGGAAAAAAAATGAGAGAAGCAGTAATAGTATCAACAGCAAGAACTCCTATTGGCAAAGCTTACAAAGGAGCTTTTAATAATACACATGGAGCAGTTTTAGGAGCACATGCTATAAAACATGCTGTAGCAAAAGTAAATATAGATCCTGCAGAAGTAGAAGACGTAATAATGGGTTGCGGGACTCCAGAAGGCGCAACTGGAGTAAATATTGCAAGACAAGCTGCAATTAGAGCTGGGCTTCCAGTTACAACAGCTGGCGTAACAGTCAATAGATTTTGTTCATCTGGAATGCAAACTATTGCTATGGCAGCGCAGCGCGTTATCGTAGACAATGTTCCAATTGCTATAGGCGGAGGCTTAGAATCTATAAGTCTAGTGCAAAATGATCACGCTAATAAACATCACATTCATGAAGACTGGATTTTAAATAACAAACCTGAACTATATATGAGTATGCTTGAAACTGCTGAAATAGTTGCAAAAAGATATAATATTTCTAGAGACGCAATGGATGAATACGGTTTACAAAGTCAACTAAGAACAGCCGCTGCTCAAAAAGCGGGCTATTTTAATGATGAAATAGTTCCATTAAAATCAACAAAATTAGTTAAAGATAAAGAATCAGGTGACATATCTGAGGTAGAAGTAATGCTTGAACAGGATGAAGGAGTCAGAGCAGGCACTAATATTGAAGGCTTATCTGGTTTAAAAGCTGTTTTAGGAGAAGATAAAACAATAACTGCAGGAAATGCTAGCCAACTATCTGATGGGGCATCAGCCTGTGTGATTATGGATTCTAAATTAGCAGAACAAAGAAATATCGAACCTTTAGGGACGTTTAGAGGGCTTGCTGTAAGCGGATTGGAACCTGATGAAATGGGTATTGGACCAGCATTTGCTGTACCAAGACTACTTGAGAGAAATAATCTTAAAATGGATGATATTGGTTTATGGGAACTAAATGAAGCTTTTGCAGTACAAGTTTTATATTGCAGAGATAAATTAGGAATTCCAAATGAAAATTTAAATGTAAATGGTGGCGCAATAGCAGTCGGTCACCCTTATGGCATGTCTGGATCAAGATTAGTTGGACATGCATTAATTGAAGGAAGAAGGCGTAAAGCTAAATTTGTAGTTGTGACAATGTGCATAGGCGGTGGTCAAGGCGCTGCTGGTCTATTTGAAGTAAATCCAGCTAGCTAATTAAATAATTAAAGGAAGACATGTAAATATTTACACGTCTTCCTTTAATTATCACTAAGTTAGTTTTTAAATACCTCCTATTGTAACCCCACCATCCATAACTATTTTTTGTCCTGTTATAAAACTACCAGAACTAGATGCCAACAAAATTGCAGCTCCAGCAACTTCGTCAGGAGTACCTATGCGTTTTAAAGGAGCATTTTTTTCAACACTTTCTAAAATTTCTGGGTTGTCCCATAAAGCTTTTGCAAAATCAGTTTTAATGATTCCAGGACACAAAGCATTTACAGTAATATTTTTAGGACCCCATTCGACAGCTAAAGACCTAACTAAACCTAAATCAGCTGTTTTAGATATAGAGTAAGCCCCTAAAACATCACTTCCTTTTATCCCTGCTATAGAAGAAATAACTATTGCTTTGCCACCACCTGTTTCCGCCATTTTAGGAAGAACCATATTAGAAAGCCAAAGATTTGATTTTACATTATTATTCATAACTTTATCAAAAGCTTCATCTGTAATTTTAGCTAAAGGCCCATAATAAGGATTGGAAGCTGCATTTAAAACTAAAATATCAACTTTACCTAATTTTTTATACGATACATCACAAAGGTTTTGTAAAGCTTCTTTACTTGCAATATTACATTCCTGTGCAAAGGCTTCACCACCTAAAGCCTTAATTTCGTCTACCACTTGATTGCAAGCATCTATTTTTCTACTAGATATCATTACTTTCGCTCCATATTGAGCCATCCTTATAGCAATTGCTTTTCCAATCCCTCTACTAGAACCTGTAATAATTGCAGTCTTACCTTTTAAATTAAATAATGGGTTATTTTCCATTTTCTTGCTTTCCATTCTTTGTTTATAATTATTTATGTATATGCTAGCTTTAAATCTTATTGTTTATATTGGAAACTGTAAAATGGAAAAATACAATAAAGTTATAAAATTAAATAATTTTGAACCCAAAGAGAAGACCTTAAATGAAAAAGAATTAAGAATTCAATTAGCGGCTGCTTATAGAATATTTAATTATCTTAAATGGGATTATTTGATATATGGACATATAACAGTAAGGTTGCCTGGGCCTGAAAAGCATTTTTTGATTAACCCTTTTGGATTGAGATATGATGAGGTTACAGCATCAAACTTAGTTAAAATAGATCTAAAAGGAAATATAGTTGAACCTAGCCACCATCCAGTTAATCCAGCTGGTTTTATAATTCATTCGGCCATTCATTCAGCTAGAGAAGATGCACATTGCGTGATGCACACTCACACTCCTGCAGGAATGGCAGCTGCAGCTCTCAAGCACCCTATTAAAAATATTGATTTTGATAGCACTTCTCTCACTAATAGAATTGCTTATCATGACTTTGAAGGAGTAACAGTTAGAGAAGAAGAATGTATAAGATTATCAAATAATTTGGCAGATAAGAGTGTAATGATTCTTAGAAATCATGGCTTGTTATCCGTAGGGTCTTCAATAGCTCATGCATTTATAAGGCTGCATGCACTTGAAAGAGCCTGCCATGTTCAAATGTTATCGCGTTCATTAAATGAAGAGCTAATAGAAGTTTCAGACAATATTGCTAAAGCACATGCTAATGAAATAGAAAATGCTGATAAAGGAGAATTAGCCTTTAACTCTATGGTAAGACTAATGGATAAAATAGACCCTTCATTTAGAAATTAATTATAAAACTTTATCTAATTCTTTTATAATTTCTTCTGGTTCTGTGTTATGGGAAAAATGAGTATAATATTTTCCATTTTTATCCATTAAATAAATAAATGCAGAATGATCAATTGTATAAACTAGAGCTGAATCAGGCAATTCAACTTTCTTTTTATATACCCTCCAAGCATTGGCAATTCTGTCTATCTGAGAAATACTTCCTGATAAGCCAATTATCTTTTCATGAAACATACTTGCGAATTGAGCTGTAGAAGTATAGTCATCCCGTTCAGGGTCTAAAGTAACAAAAACTGCATTAATCATATTACTATCATCACCTAATGTGTCTAAAACGCTACTAATCATAGTTAGGCCATATGGACAAATGTCTGGGCACGATGCAAACCCAAAAAATATTATTAAAGGTTTACCCTTAAAACTTGCTAGATTATATTCTTTGCCATCTTTACCTAATAAATCAAAATCACCACCTATGCTTACACTTTCTTTATTTTCTAATGTAACAATATTTTTGTTTGCTAATTTACTAAAATAAAAATAGTCGAGCAATAAGTAGAATATTACTAATACTACTGAGATTTTTAAACCTCTTTTTAAGCCAATTACAAAGGGAGAAGACATTTTACTATAGAAACCTTTCGTATGCATTTGACGAATTAGAAATTATCTTAGGCAGCAAATTTACAAATCTAACTCTACAAACTCCGTCTATAAAATCAAATCTACTTAATGATAAATTATCTACCCAGAATGGTAATGTATAACTTGGGTCTGCTTTAATTGCATGGGCAATAGCTGCTTTAATAGGCCCACCATGAGAAAAAATTACGACATCTCCTTTTTTCTTATTTTCTATTATTTTATTAATACCCTCTGTGACTCGCAGATAAAGATTATTATAGCTTTCTCCTCCAGGTGGCGTATATTCTGGCAAACATAGCCAGGTTGGATGAAATACTTCAAGTTCTCTAGTTCTTTCTTCTAACTTTTGATATTTCATTCCTTGCCAATCTCCTAAATTTTGTTCTCCAAAATTTTTATCTACGGCATATTCTTTATAATCAAAACCTTCTTTAACAGTAGCATTCATTGTTTTAATTGTTCTTGATAAATGAGAAGAA
This sequence comes from uncultured Alphaproteobacteria bacterium, assembly GCA_963934475.1. GTDB lineage: Bacteria > Pseudomonadota > Alphaproteobacteria > TMED109 > TMED109 > TMED109. Next base: position 11,396 of record CAWVYV010000004.1, read on the forward strand.
TACACAGAAGCATCTTTAGGAAGAATATTTGCAAGGGCTTTATAAGAGTCCTGATCTGAGACATCACAGTCGACATCGTTATTACCATAACAGCGGCCGTCATTTCCAATAACCGGGGCATGACGAATCCACCAAAATCTAATTTCTGACAATATTTTTATTCTCCATTTCCAAGTAATAATCCATTTTTTTTAGCGTATGAAAATGAAAATAATAACAAGCTTATACCTGCTAAAATATATATTACGTTTATAAGACATGCTTTTAATAACAAGTCTATACTAAAAACTCCATCAAAAAATGCTAAACGCATTCCTTCAAATATGTAGGTCGCTGGAATTAGAAGTGATAAAGGTTGCAGCCAATCAGGCAAAATACTTATAGGATAGAATACGCCGCATAAGGGTTGAATAAAAAATAATGCCGCCCAAGCGAAGGTTTCTGCTGATAAACCAAACCTAACTAATAAAGCGCAGATAGCTAAACCTAAAGCCCATCCCATAATTAATAAATTAACAAAAAAGAGAACAAAACCTATTCCAAATAAAGGTAAATGAAAATCAAATAAAAAATATGCAGCTATTCCAGCGCCCCCAACTCCTATAAGAGTTCTTAAAAAACTGGCAACAATCAAAGACAATACTAATTCTAAAGGTTTTAATGGAGAGACAGCTATATTTCCTAGATTTCTGGACCATAATTCTTCTATGAATGATAAAGTTACGCCTAGCTGCCCTCTAAACAATGTATCCCACATAATAACAGAAGCAATTAAAACTCCTGAAGCCATTAAAAACATATTAGAGTTTTGCGCTAAAAATTTACTCATAAACGCCCATAGTACCATGTTTAAAAAAGGCCAATAAATTAATTCGAGGACTCTTGGCCAAGAGCACATAAATAAATATAAATGCCTAAGTATCATCCCATAAATTCTTCTAAAGAATAATATCATTAATAATTAAACCCTATCTTTTCTAGCTAGCTTCAAAAACACCTCTTCCAGATCTTTACTTTTATAACGAGCTATTAAATTTCTAGGTGTGCCGAAATCAATGACTTTACCTTTTCCCATCATAACAACTTTATGGCATAATCTTTCTACTTCCGGCATATTATGAGAGGCTAAAATAAATGTTGCACCTGTTTTATTCTGGTATTGCTCTAAATACGTTCTAACCCAATCTGCCTGGTCAGGATCGAGTGAGGCTGTAGGTTCATCTAAAAAAAGTATTTTAGGATCATTTATTAAGGACTTGGCTATTGAAACTCTAGTTTTTTGTCCAGAAGAAAGTTTTCCTACTCTTCTTTTTAAAAGGTCAGATATATTCAAACCTATACAAAGTTCCTGTATTTTATCTGCCAAATATTTTACGCCATATAAATGCCCAAAGACATTAAGGTTTTGTAATACTGTTAATCTATGGGGTAATTCAACAAATGGAGAAGCAAAATTGATTTCTCTAGATATTTGATTCCTATTCTTGTAAACATCTTGCTCTAAAATTTTTATCTCACCGGAAGACGGCTTTAAAATTCCCATTAACATCATAATTGTTGTAGTTTTTCCTGCTCCATTACTTCCTAACAATCCAAGAGTTTGTGACTTTTCTAAAGAAAAACTAATATCCGATACAGCTTCTATATTGCCATAATTTTTGCAAACATTCTTAACTGATAAAACAGTATTTGAAAACGTATTCAGGTTTTGGTTATCTTTCAAAAAATATACTCTCAATCCTTATTTCTGATAACTTTTATATATTTTATAAAAATAGGTAAAAGAGATAAAAGGGATAAACCAGATAAACCTATTATTATCTCAGAAGAATTATAACTATCCATTCTCATAAGGCTTCCTTGAGTAAAAGCCTCGCTAGCTCCGGCGCCTATAAGAGAATAAACAATAGTGCCAGGAATAATCCCTATAAATGTAGTAACTAAAAATATATTTAAACGTATCCCAATAATTGCAGGAGCTATATTTACAAATACAAATGGAAATATAGGCATAAGCCTCATAAATAAGAGGTAAGAAAAAGCATTATTATGAATGCCTTGTTTTAACTTTTTTAACATTCCTTTTTTATTATCAATTTTATTTTTAAAAAAATTTCCAAACAAACTTTTTGTTATTACAAATATAATGCATGCTCCTATGGTTGCTCCAAAAACTGTAATTAAACTCCCTATTTGCCAACCAAATGCAAAACCTCCAGTTAGAGTAAGTAGCCAGGCTCCAGGTAATGACAAAACTACAACCAATATGTATGTTAAGATATATATTAAGCATGCTTTATAAAAATTATTTTCGATATAATCTAAAATGAAAACATTATGCTTACTTAACAAAGAAATATTTATAAAAGAAAACGTTCCTGTATAATTAAGTATAATAATAACTAATAAAAAAGTTGCTAATAAAGATAATTTCCAATATTTTCTCATTTTAGAATGTAACATACCATTTTATTAAAAAATATAGTGCTAAAACCTAATAAATATAATATATAAACCTTTCCTTATATATTACCATATTAATTACACACTTTAATTTTTATATAAATGAGGTATAACTTAATATAAAGAACTGAATACTTACAATATACGTAATGGAGAAGTTAAATGAAACGTACATTTCAACCTAGTAACCTTGTTAGAGCAAGACGTCACGGTTTTAGATCAAGAATGGCTACTGCAAATGGTAGATTAGTGTTAGCAAGAAGAAGAGCTAAAGGTAGAAAAGTTTTATCCGCCTAATAATTATGTCTTGCGATATACAATCTATAAAAAAAAGAGCTGATTTTGTTAACCTTTCAAAAAAAGGAATTTCATCTCCTCAAAAAGGCCTTGTTCTGCAATCCATAAGTAGTATGGATGAATCCAACAATAATCTCATAAGGCTTGGTGTTACAGCCACAAAAAAAATTGGTAACGCAGTCATTAGAAATAAATGTAAAAGAAAATTAAGAGCTTTAGCAAAAGAGGTTTTAACAAAATGTGCTAAAGAAAATAATGACTATGTTTTAATAGCTAGAAGAACAACTTATGACAGAAATATAAATTTATTAAAATTAGATTTAATAAATGCACTAAAAGAAGTAAAATTAATAAAGCAAAATTTATAATCTTTAATATTATATTAATAAGGATATCTAATGGGTGATCAAAAGAATTTACTGCTTGCAATACTAGCTTCTCTAGTTGTTTTACTAGGGTTTCAACTATTGTTTCCTACTAAAGATGTTCCTAAAATTGATAATGCTCAAGAAATAAATGATAGTTTTGCTCCTGCACCAGAGCTAATTGCAGAATTACCTAAAGATAGAAATGAAATAATTAATGAATCTGCACGCGTCAATATAGAGAATCAATTTATTAATGGATCTATAAACCTTACCGGTGCTAGGATTGATGATATTATTTTAAAAAAATACCGTATAGACCTGTCTTCAGATTCTGAAAATGTTAAATTTTTCTCTCCTAATGGTTCTGATAAATCATATTTTGCGCAATATGGTTGGGCTACTACTAATAATACAATAGAACTGCCTAATGCTAATACAGTTTGGAAAAGTGACAGATCAACAATAAGTCCGGAGCAGCCTGTTGTTTTAGTTTGGGATAATGGTAATGGGCTCATTTTTAAAAGAACTATTAGCATCGATAATGAGTATATGTTTAGCATTCAACAAACAGTAATTAACAATACCTCTGAAGAAATTATATTACAGCCCTATGGCTTAATTAATAGAACTGGTTTTCCTAAACTTTCAGGCTTATTTATATTGCATGAAGGGCCTATAGGTGTATTGAAGGATAGGGTTAAAGAGTTAGATTATGATGATCTAGAAGATGAAAAAATATCTGAAGAATCTCAAACTGGATGGATAGGAATAACCGATAAGTATTGGCTTGCCGCTTTAATACCAGACCAAAAATCAAAATTTACAGGCACATTCGAAAGCTTTCCTAGTGGACGTGATATAAAGTTTCAAACAAGCTATTTAGGCCCTCAAATTACTGTTGCTGCAAATAACCAAGAGAGTTACTCATCACAATTTTATGCAGGGGCTAAAGAAGTTCCAATTCTAGATAAGCATGAGGAAAATGGTATTCCTATGTTTGATAGAGCAATCGATTTTGGATGGTTCTATATAATTACCAAACCACTAGCTTACCTTCTACATTTTTTCTCTACTTATTTAGGAAATGTTGGATTAGCTATTATAGCTTTAACTATTTGCATAAGAATTGTTTTATTTCCACTTGCTAATAAATCATTCAAGTCTATGAATAAAATGAAAGTATTGCAGCCTAAAATGATGGAAATAAGAAAGCGTTATGGTAATGATAAAGTTCAAATGCAAAAAGAAGTTATGGCTTTGTATAAAAAAGAAAAAGCTAACCCTCTTGCTGGGTGTCTACCTATACTTCTCCAAATTCCAGTATTCTTTGCATTATATAAAGTATTAACTGTAACTCTAGAAATGAGACAAGCTCCATTTTATGGATGGATCAAAGACCTATCTGTCCCCGATCCTTATTCTATATTTAATATGTTTGGACTTATTCCAATTGACCTTCCTTCATTTTTAATTATCGGAATGTGGCCACTTTTAATGGGCGCCACAATGTTTCTTCAACAAAAGCTAAATCCCGCGCCCCCAGATCCTATTCAAGCCAAAGTTATGGGAATGCTTCCTTTTATTTTTATATTTCTGTTTGCGCAATTTGCTGCAGGTTTAGTTCTTTATTGGACATGCAATAATATTCTATCAATTGCACAACAATGGATTATTATGAAAAAAATGGATACTAATAAACCAGTCAAATAATAGGATAATAAATTGAATGAAAAAATTAAAAATAAAAAAGGTTTAATTTTTAATCAACAAACTGAACATTATACTGCAGCTTCAGGAGTTATACATTTTCCAGAGTTAAATATTCCTGAAGTATGTTTTGCTGGAAGATCTAATGTAGGAAAATCAAGCTTAATAAATGCAATATGTAGTAAACGCGGTTTAGCCCGTACTTCTCATACTCCAGGAAGGACACAATTAATACATTTTTATAGCGTACAAGATAAATTATTTTTATCAGATTTACCAGGATATGGTTATGCTAAAGTTTCTAAATCAAAGATATATGAATGGACGAGACTTATGGAAGCTTATTTTAAAAATAGAAGCAATCTATCAAGAGTATTCATATTAATAGATTCTAGAAGAGGTTTAAAAAATTCAGACCATGAATTAATGGATTTATTAAATGTGGTTGCTGTTAATTTTCAATTAATTTTTACAAAAATTGATAAAATATCTAAAAATGCCTTAAAAGAGCTATATAATGATACTACAAATCAGATTCAAAAGTATGCTGCAGCCTTTCCTGAAATTATTGGTACGAGTGCACATAAAAAAATAGGTATTGATAAAATTCATGAATGCCTTAATTTGATCGCAAATATTGATAATGATTCTAAGAAAGAATAATCATGAATGTAAATGATGTTATAAAAAATATTTCTATAATTCTAGGTACCTCTGTAAATGATATAGAAAAATATATAGAAATATTTCAAAATAAAGTGGTTGTTATAAAGTATGGTGGACATGCTATGGGGGATAAAAAGCTCGCCCATACCTTTGCAGAAGATGTGACGCTTTTACAAAAACTAGGCATTAAGCCTGTCGTAATTCATGGTGGAGGGCCTCAAATAGGTTCAATGCTAGATAAACTAAATATAGAATCATCTTTTATAGACGGATTAAGAATTACTAATGAAGAAACAGTAGAGATAGTAGAAATGGTTTTATCTGGCTCTATTAACAAAGATATAGTTAATAAAATCCATGCTGCTGGTGGTCTTGCTGTCGGGCTATCCGGGAAAGATGCTAAGATCATATTAGCAGATAAACTAACGGATAGATTTAAAGACCCTAACTCTAATATTGAAAAATTTTTAGATATAGGTTTTGTAGGAAAGCCTATAAAAATAAACCCTTCTATTATAAATATTATTTCTGATAATTTAATGATCCCTATCATTGCACCAGTAGGGTTTGGAACTAATAACGAAACTTATAATATAAATGCAGACACTGCTGCAGGAGCAATTGCTAGTTCCTTAAAAGCAGAAAGGATATTATTACTTACCGATGTAGAAGGTGTTTTAGATTCTGATAAAAAGTTAATATCTAATATTTCTGTGACAAAAGCAGAATCAATGATAAATGACAAAATAATTACTGGAGGTATGATACCTAAAATTAAAACATGTCTAGAAACAGTAGCGTCTGGGGTTAAAGCAGCTGTAATTATAGATGGAAGGTCTCCTCATGCCATACTTCGTGAAATATTTACAACTGGTGGCTCCGGAACCATGATTGATAATAATTTTGGAAAATAATTTAAATTCTCATAAAATAAAACACTGGGTATTTGATCTTGATAACACTTTATACCCTTCATCTTCTAATCTTTTTAGTAAAATAGATATAAGAATGAAAGAATTTATTATAAAGAATCTAAATGTAGAGCCTGAAGAAGCTTATAAAATCCAAAAGAAATATTACCTAGAATATGGAACTACTCTTTCTGGACTTATGAAAAATCATAATGTTTTACCTAAAGAATTTTTAGAATATGTTCATAATATTGATACAAGTTCTTTAGAAAAGGACGCTAGATTAGGAAAAATTTTAAAAAAACTTCCTGGAGACCTGTATATTTATACTAACGGATCCTTGAGTCATGCGATAAACGTAATGAAAAGATTAGAAATTAATAATTATATAGGTAATATCTTTGATATAGAGGATGCGAATTATATCCCTAAACCTTCTAAAGAATCCTTAGATATTTTTGTAAAAAAATTTAATATCAATCCATTAGAAACAATATTTTTTGAAGATATTTCAAAAAACTTAATCAATGCAAAAAAAATAGGCTTCCAAACTGTTTTAATAAAAAGTAATTCCCACCCTGATATTAATACATCAATTATTCAAGAAGAAAGTAAAAATAGCCAATTTATTGATCACATATCATACGACCTTCCTTCCACACTAGAAGAAATATATTTAGACATAAATAGCTAAATAATTTAATTATATAAACAATATTTAAACTAGAAAGAAAATGTATAAAATGATAACTACTGCAAACACAAACCTAGAAGATTTAAAAAATTCAATTGAAAAAATATGGGATAATAAAGATAGTATATCCTCTTCTACAAAAGGCATCGAGAGAGATTCTATAGAAGAATGTCTAAGTTTATTAGATGCCGGAAAAGTAAGAGTTAGTGAAAAAATAGAAGGCATCTGGGAAGTTAATGAATGGCTTAAGAAGGCCGTACTATTGTCCTTTAAGTTGTGGCCTATGGATATAATTTCCGGGGGTCCTGGTAACAGTAACTGGTGGGATAAAGTTCCCTCTAAATTTTCAAAATGGAACTCTAAAGACTTTCAAAACAATAACTTTAGAACTGTTCCTGGTTCTATAGTTAGATATAGTGCTTTTATCTCTCCTGAGGCTATATTAATGCCCTCCTTTGTGAATTTAGGTGCAAGAGTTGGTTCAGGAACCATGATTGATACATGGGTAACTGTAGGTTCATGCGCGCAAGTTGGAAATAACTGTCATATATCTGGTGGGGTAGGATTAGGAGGAGTTTTAGAACCTTTACAAGCAACTCCTGTTATAATAGAAGATAACTGTTTTATAGGAGCAAGGTCTGAAATAGCAGAAGGAGTTATAGTTGAAGAAGGCGCAGTTATATCTATGGGCGTATACATAGGAGCATCTACGAAAATTATTGATAGAAAAACGGGTGAAGTTTTTTATGGAAAAGTGCCTGCCTATTCTGTAGTTGTACCTGGCTCGATGAAAACTAATTCTCATAATGATGATGACAGTTTATCTTTATACTGTGCAGTGATTGTTAAAAGAGTAGATGCAAAAACACGTTCAAAAACTTCTATTAATGAGCTGCTTAGAGACTAATAAAACTCTTTATTTTTTAATGGTCTATTAAGTAAAGATGCTGCTGCTTCTCTAGGATTAGCATCTTTATATAAAATATCGTAAATAGAATTTAAAATAGGTGCATCTATATTTTTAGATTTTACTAAATTATAAATTGCTTTAGTAGTAAAATAGCCTTCTGCAATAGTATTGTTAGTGTTAAGTATTGTACTCAAACCTTTTCCTTGGCCTATTGCTTTGCCTAAAGTAAAATTTCTAGAAATTTCACTTGTACAAGTAAGTAAAATATCTCCTACTCCAGAGAGCCCAAAAATTGATTCTTTTTTACCTCCAAATGCAATACTAATTCTAACCATTTCTGATATAGCTCTAGTTAATAAAGCTGCGCCTGCATTCTCTCCATAATTCAAACCTTTTACTATCCCAGAGCTTATTGCATATACATTTTTAATAGCTCCTCCTACTTGAACACCCACAACATCATCACTAGGATATAGCCTAAAATTTTTAGATGATATGAAATTACTTAAATCTATTGCATTTTTTATATTATTAGATGCTAAAACTAAAGCTGCAGGCATATTGCCTGCTACTTCATGGGCAAAGGATGGACCAGAAAGAATACTATAATTAATATTTGGCAATTCATTATTCATGATTTCACTCATCAAGTGTCCGCTTGAAATTTCTATGCCTTTAGAACAAATTATTACTTTGTTATTATTATTTATAAAATTCTTTTGTAGATTGATGATTTTTCTAAAACTTTGTGCTGGTGTTACATAAAATATATAGTTAGCTAATGCTTCGGATAAATTTTCTGTGGCATAAATATTTTTTTCTAAATTTATTCCTTTTAAAAAAATGTCATTTTTGTTTTCTTTATTAATTTGACTAACCACCTCTTTTTCTTTTGCCCAAATAATGACCTTTCCTTTATCTAACCTAGCTAAGGTATTGGCAATAGCTGTACCCCAAGCACCTGCACCTATAACAGCAAAACTAAAACTCATAACAATTTTCTCCTAAAGGCCATCTAGCTCTAACATCAAAGGAATAATCACTCGTATGACCCAATAACCTATGCTCAACTCCTGCCCATGCAATCATAGCACCATTATCTGTACATAATTTAGGTTCAGGTATAAATAAATTAAAATTATTTTTTTTTGCTATATTTTGCAAAGTTTTTTTTATCATACTATTTGATGCAACACCACCTGAAGCAGCTAACCTTTTAGCATTAGGATGATGTATTAGATATTCTCGTATTGCATTCTTAAGACGCTCTTCTATTATTTTACAAATTGTATATTGAAAGGATGCTGCTATATCTTCTTTATCTTTGAATGATAATGGAGATAATTTCTCAGCTGTTTGTCTGACTGCTGTTTTTAAACCAGAAAAAGAAAAATCACAGTTATTTCTGCCCTTTAAAGGATGTGGAAAAATGAATCTAAGAGGATCGCCATTGATTGCAATTTTTTCTATTTCTGGCCCACCAGGGTAACCTAAACCTAACAAACGGCCTGTCTTATCAAAGGCTTCCCCTAAAGCATCATCTATAGATTGTCCTAATAATTTGTATTGTCCTGGCCCTTCAACTGCTAAAAACATACTATGTCCTCCAGAAATAAGTAATAGTAAATAAGGAAATTCTACTGAATGGGCAAGTCTTGGGGTTAGAGCATGGCCATCTAAATGGTTTATAGCTATAAAAGGCTTTTTAGATGCCAAGGATATAGCTTTAGCTGTTGTTAAACCAACTAATAACCCTCCTAATAAGCCAGGGCCTGCAGTAGCGGCAATTGCATCTATTTTATCAATAGATAAGTTAGCTTTATTTATAGCATCTTTAATTACTTTACTGCAGTGATCAATATGGCTTCTTGCTGCCAATTCAGGAACTACGCCTAAATATTCTGCATGAGTCTCAATTTGTGAATAAATAGACTCTGACAATATTTTACGTTCAGAATTAACTACAGCAGCAGCTGTTTCATCACAACTTGTTTCAATACCTAATACAATCATAATTTTACTATATATTACTATTAATCTTTTTTAACAGCTTA
>CAWVYV010000005.1:0-20972 GCA_963934475.1 uncultured Alphaproteobacteria bacterium
TGTAATGAAAAGTGAAGAGTTTATAAAGTTTTCTGACCCTATAAAGTTATTTACTATATGGCTGGAAGAAGCTAAAAAAAGAGAAATAAATGATTATAATGCATGCTGCTTAGCAACTTCTGATGCTGCTGGAATCCCCTCTGCCCGAATGGTTTTAATGAAGAAGTTTGATGAAAGAGGTTTTGTTTTTTATACAAATTTAGAAAGTAGAAAAGCTAGAGATTTTGAAAGAAATGTTAGAGTTGCTCTATGCTTCCATTGGAAGTCTCTTAAACGTCAAGTGAGAATTGAAGGCCCTCTTTTGGAAGTGCCAAACATAGAGGCTGATGAATACTTTCAAAGTAGGTCTAGAGAAAGCCAAATAGGTGCTTGGTCTAGTAAACAGTCTCAGTATCTTCCAAAAGGATACGAAAGTTTAACAGAGCAAATTAAGTATTATGAGAAAAAATTTCATAATAAGCCTGTGCCACGTCCTAGCTTTTGGTCTGGAAGAATAGTAGTTCCAGAAAAGATAGAGTTTTGGAAAGACGTAAAAAGCCGCTTACATGAAAGAGTATTGTTTACGCCACAAAGTGAAACTTGGCTAAAAGAATTTTTATATCCTTAAATTATTTAGATGGATAAATAACACCTAAAGTCTCTGCTACACAAGCAGGTTTTTCTTCACCTTCAATTTCAATTGTCAGCTCATTCTTGACTTTATAGCCTTCTTTAGACGGAGTGACTTCCAATAATTTAAAAGAGCCTCGCAAACTTGACCCAGCTTTAACAGGTGATAAAAACCTGACTTTATCTAAGCCATAATTTACAGAATGAGCAATATTTTTTACTTCATAAGTATTATAGCTCATCCAAGGAGCTAGAGATAGAGTTAGAAAACCATGAGCGATAGTAGATCTAAAAATACTTTTTTGTGCTTTTTCTTCATTTACATGTATCCATTGATAATCTTCTGTAGCTTTAGCAAATTCATTAATTCTTTCTTGGCTAACTTTAATCCAAGGACTTTGTCCCGTTGTTTTGCCTATATATGCTTTAAGGTCTTCAATTGTGTCTAGAATAATCATGTTTTCTCCATATACATTGTTCATATATAATAATATATTAGACTTAATTATAAATACAGTAAAAATTCTTTATGAATAATAAGGTTTTAGAGACAATGAAAAATAACAAAAGAAATAAATTAAGTGATGAAGAATATGCGGTAGCTAAAGAAGGGGCAACAGAAGCTCCTTTTAGCGGTATCTATAATGATGAAAAAAGAGCAGGTGTATATATATGTATTTCATGCAACCATGAACTTTTTGATTCTAAAAAGAAGTATGATAGTGGGTCAGGTTGGCCAGCATTTTACGCGCCTATCAAAGAATCAAGCGTCGTTAATACGGAAGATTACTCTCATGGCATGGCTAGAACAGAAGTGAAATGTAAAGAATGTGATTCTCATCTAGGGCATGTGTTTCCTGATGGTCCAGAACCAACTGGGTTAAGGTATTGTATAAACTCTATTGTTTTAAAATTTATAAAAGACTAATATTAGAGTACTTTATTCTGAATTATATCAATAATTTTTTTATTTATAACAAATCTCGAACCTAAAGTTTTCGCATATATTTCATTATTTTTTATATAATCATCTATATTGTTTTGTTTCACCCATGTAAACGGACCACCAGTCCATTTAGGTAGTCCAATATTGTTTATAGCTATATAATCATATTCTTGAGGACTTTGTGATTCTGAATACTTAATATAATTATAAAAAATATTATTTATAGCACTATATAAAAGCCTATTTTCAACCTCTTTTATATCCTGTTGATTTTCAGCTGGTGGTATCAATTCAGGCAGCCCTTTCCAAAGATGGATTCTACATCCTTCTTCATAATCAAAAAAACCTTTATTACTAGAAAGTCCATTTCTATTATCTTTTTGCATGGACCTTATTAGAGCTGCTACAGGCGCTTCAATAGAATCTAGTTGCGGTAAAATACTTTGTATTTCAATATTATCTGCTGTCGCTAGAGGTCCTAATTCAAAGCCTAATCTTTTACCAGCATTCTCAATCATGGCGGCTGTTACGCCATTTATTAGAAGTCTTACGCCTTCAGCCGCGTAATTCTCTACAAAAGATTTTTTAAGTATAGCTATTTCAGATTCTTTTATATTATTTTTTGAATTATTTAATATCAAAGTGTTAATCATTGATTTTGTTTCAACATTTCCTAATAACCATGTGAAATGTCTAGCTTCTATTTTTAAGCCTGAATTAATATCTGTATTTAACCCTTCGTATATTGCACTTATTAATGTTTTTACTGATGGGTAATGATCAGAAGTATTAGAATGTAACATTGCAATTTTAGAAATAAAATAACCCAGGTTATCATTAGAGAAAGGCGTTTGCTGAGTCCTTATTTTATTTTTATCATCCCAGGGTTGCAATGAAATTATATTGTTGAAAATATATTCTTTTGCTTTTTCTTCTATCTTATCTTTATGACATATTTCATCAATTAGATTTATATTTAAAGCTTCTTCTGTATTTATTATTGTATCACTTAAAAATAGTTTCAAACTATGCTCTATACCAATTAGTCTAGGTAGTCTTTGAGATGCTCCTATGGCAGGAATTAACGCATACTTTATATTCCTAAATATAAATTTTGTTTTATTGTCCGTATCTGCAATTTTATAATGACTATGAAGAATAATCTCTAGTCCTCCTAAACTTACTGAACCAGAAATAATACTTACAATAGGTTTGGTTAGAGTTTCTAATCTTCGGAAGGCTTTACTTAACTTAGTAATATTTTCAAATATTAAAGCAGGTTTATTTAGAGAATATAAATAGTTAAGATCATAGTTAAAACTATAGCTATTATTCTCATTTGAAATAATTACACCAATAGAGTTTTTATGATTTGCTATATAATCTATAGCTTTTTGAAAGTCATTAATTACTTCATTATTAATATTTAAATTAGTAGGCTTTATTATAAGATTAATTATTTTATTATCATCAATATTTATCTTTAAACTGTTTAAATCCATTAAATTCTTTCAATGATTGTAGTTGTTCCCATTCCAGCACCAACACATAAAGTAACAAGACCTGTCGTTAAATCTCTTCTTTCCAATTCATCTAGAACTGTTCCTAGTATAATTGCTCCAGTTGCACCCAAAGGATGTCCAAGAGCTATAGCACCTCCATTTACATTTACTTTTGAGTGATCGACTTTTAACACATCCATAAACCTTAGAACTACTGCTGCAAAAGCTTCATTCATTTCAAATAAGTCAATATCTGAGGCTTTCATATTAGCTTTTCTAAGAGCTTTTTCTGCTGAATCTGCAGGGCCTGTAAGCATTATAGTAGGTTCTGAACCAATAGAAGCAAAAGAGCGAATTTTTGCTCGTGCTTTTAATTCATATTTATTACCCATTTTTTTATTACCAATTAACACTCCTGCAGCACCATCTACAATTCCAGAGGAATTACCGGCATGATGTATATGATTTATAGATTCTAACTCGGGGTATTTTAAAATTGCGACATCATCAAATCCAATTCCTCCCATTTTTTTGAAAGAAGGCTCTAAAGCCCCTAGGGATTGCATAGTTGTATCAGGCCTCATATATTCATCTACTTCTAAAATAGATAAGTTATTTTGATCATTTATTGGAATAATTGAGTTTTTAAACCTTTGTTCTTTCCAGGCTTCCGCAGCTCTTTTTTGTGATGATACCGCATAATTATCTACATCAGTCCTGCTATAATTGTATTTTGTTGCTAATAAATCTGCTGATATACCTTGAGGAACAAAATATGAGTTATATGCTACTGTTGGGTCTGCCATCCATGCTCCTCCGGAACTTCCTAAAGGAACTCTAGACATTGATTCAACACCACCTCCTACAGAAAGGTCTGATTGACCAGACATGATTTGAGCTGCTGCAATATTTACAGCTTCTAAACCTGATGCACAGAATCTGTCAACTTGAACACCACTAACAGTTTGATGCCAATTAGCTTCTAAAACAGCAGTTCTAGCAATATCTGCACCTTGCTCTCCTATAGGATGAACACATCCTAAAACAACATCATCAACATCTTCTGTATTAATATTATTTCTTTTCTCAATAGCTTGTAAAACTTTTGATGCCAATTGAATTGGAGGAACTTCATTAAGTGCTCCATTTTTTTTGCCTTTTCCTCTTGGAGTTCTTACGGTATCGAATATAAGAGCATCAATCATTTTTTTTCTCCTAATAAAATTTACTATTTAGATAAAGATCGGCTAATAATTTCTTTCATTATTTCATTTGTTCCACCATAAATTCTCTGTACTCTGGCATCTTCAAAAGCTCTAGCTATAGGGTATTCTCGCATGTAGCCATACCCACCATGAAGTTGCACGCATTCATCTACAAGCTTACATTGCATTTCTGTCGTCCATAACTTAGCCATTGCTCCTTCTACGGCATCAAAATCATTATTTAAATGTTTGTTAATACATTCATCTATATATATTTGAGCAACAGTTAATTGTGTTTTAAGTTCTGCTAATTTAAATTTTGTATTTTGAAACTCTGATATTTTTTTTCCAAAAGCACTTCTTTCATTAACATAAGCTATAGTCCAATCTAATGCGGCTTCAGATGCGGCAACTGCAGATACAGCTAGTGATAAACGTTCTTGAGGAAGTTCTTCCATTAAGTGATAAAAACCTTTTCCTTCAGTCCCTAAGAGGTTTGATATAGGAAGTCGCACATTATCAAAAAATAATTCTGAAGTATCTTGAGCCTTAAGACCTACCTTATCTAAATTGCGCCCTCTTTTAAATCCTTCTCGATCACCTTCACACATGACTAGTGAAGTGCCTTTTGCCCCTGCTCGAGGATCAGTCTTAGCAACAACAATTATAAGGTCTGCATTTTGTCCATTAGTAATAAAAGTTTTTTGCCCATTTAGAATTATATCTTCTTTATTAATTATCGCGGTGGTTTTAACCGATTGTAAATCACTACCTGTACTAGGCTCGGTCATGGCTATAGCTCCAACTAATCTTCCTTCACACATGCCAGGTAACCATGCATTTTTTTGAGATTCAGTTCCATAGTTGACAATATAAGGAGTAACAATATCAGAGTGTACTGCAACGCCTGGTCCTGTTGCACCAACTTTCATGAACTCTTCTACAACTATAATATTATATCTAAAATCCCCTCCAGAGCCTCCAAATTCCTCAGGAACATTGGGACAAAGTATTCCTGAGGCACCAGCTTCTAGCCAAAAATCTCTTGATACAACACCTTTCTTTTCCCATTCACTATGATAAGGTTCTACATGTTTTTTTAGGAAGCGTTTAACACTTTCCCGAAACATATCATGCGATTCATCAAATATTTTTCTTTTTTTATGCATATTATTTCTTCCTTGAAGTTCATCAATTATTTTAGAACATTGTTTTTAATAATACAATTTAAGATTTATTAATATTATTAATGATTTCAAATGTATTTGGGGATAAATTTTTCTTTTGTAAAATTCTTTTCATATTAATCTTAATTATTTTTTTTCTATTTTGATCTAAACTTTTCCAATTACTAAATGCTGAGGATAAGCTAGCTGCAGAACTAGGGTTAATTGAATCTAAAATTATAATTTGGTCTGCTATAAATTTATAACCTTTTCCAGAATTATCATGAAAGTTTATAGGATTATTTTTTGCAAAAACATTTAAGAGTGATCTTACTTGATTAGGGTTTTTATAAGTAAATTCTGATGATTTAACTAATCGTTTAATATTACGTAAGTTATTCTTTAATTTTGCTGAAGCTTGTACTTGAAACCATTTTTCAATCATTATAGGTTGCTTTTTATATTTTTCATAGAAGTCTAATAATATAGTGTTTCTATCTTTACTTTTCATATTAGAAATACAACTTAGGCTATATAGTTTAATAGTCATATTATTAGAACTTTTATAAGCTTCTAACACTAATTTTTGTGCATCTAAATTATCTTCTATTGTTAAATACTGAAGACAGGTATTATGAAGGGCCCTCCACCCTCTTGCAGCGAGATTAGTTTTATTAAGGCATTTTTTATAAATTAAATGGAATTCATTAGAAAGATTATTTTTAATAGTTTTTATAATTTCTTTTCGTGCGCTAAAAACTTTTTCTGGGTTATATTTTTTGATATTTTCAGATATTTCACTCTCTGATGGAAGAGATAATAATTCTGAAGCAAAAGCGGGATCTTTTTCTGCATTCAGGAGAATTTCTTTAATTACTTTTATAAAAAATAAATCAATTTTAACATTTTTCGTTGTTTTAGATTGCTTAATACATAGATCTAATAAATATTTGTAAATTTGATCCCACTTTTTGAAAGAGTCATTATCATGCATCATTAATATTTGAAGTTTATTCTTGTCCTGTTCTAGATTAATTTTAACAGGTGAAGTAAAGCCTCTATTGATAGAAATAGCAGGGTTTGCTTCTATATTTTCATAGTAGAATGTATGGGATTTATTCTTTAATAATATAGTTAACTCTTTTTTAGATTTATTCTTATCTAAAAAGTATTTTTTACCCTCCGCATTAAATAATGATATTTTTAATGGAATGAGCATGGCTTTCTTGTTTTTTTGTTTAGGAGTATCAGGAACATTTTGGGTAACTTTTATGCTTAATTTTTTATTTTTTATATTATAGTCTGGTATAATATTTATTTCTGGCGTTCCTGCTTGAGAATACCATAAATAAAATTGTCTTAAATCTATGTTATTAGTTGTCTCCATAGAATGAATAAAATTCTCACATATTGCAGCCTTACCATCATATTTTTTTATGTAATACTTAAAGCCTTTTAAGAAGCCTTTAGGAGTTAAAATATTTTCTAACATTCTGATTAACTCTGCTCCCTTGTTATACACGGTAGCAGTGTAAAAATTATTAATTTCTGCATAAGATTCAGGTCTTACAGAGTGTGCTAACGGCCCAGCATCTTCTGCAAATTGAATGGCACGAAGCATTCTTACATCTTTTATTCTCTTGACAGCTCTAGACCCCATATCAGAAGAAAATTCTTGATCTCTATAGACTGTTAAGCCTTCTTTTAGGCTTAATTGAAACCAATCACGACATGTAATTCTATTACCGGTCCAATTATGGAAGTATTCATGAGCAACTATTGTTTCTATAAAGTCATATTCATTATCAGTAGAAGTATTTTTATCAGAAATTAGATATTTAGAATTAAATATATTAAGACTTTTATTTTCCATTGCGCCCATATTAAAATTATTTATGGCAGCTATATTAAAAATATTTAGATCATATTCTAAGTTATATTTTTTTTCATCCCATTTCATAGCTTGCTCTAAACAATCTAAGGCAAAATTTATTTTATTTTTATCTTCTTTTCTTATCCAAATATTTAAATCTACTTTATTTTTTGATTTAGTAACAAACTTTCGATTAGTTTGAGAGAGCTTGCCAGCCACTAAGGCAAAAAGATAGGAGGGTTTTTTAAAAGGGTCATTCCATACTACCTCTAAATCATTTTTAATACATTTTGTAGAGACTAGATTTCCATTTGATAGAATTACAGGGTACTGATTTTTGTTGCCAGTTATTTTAACAGTGTAAGTAGATAGTACATCGGGTCTATCTGGGAAGTATGTTATTCTTCTAAAACCTTGAGCTTCACATTGAGTAACAAATATTTTATCAGAAATATATAAACCTTCTAATCTAGAGTTCACACTTGGGTTAATATTTGAAATAATTTTTATTGTGCTTTTTTTAGGAGCTTTAGGGATAATAATTTTATAGTTATCGTGTATATACTCTATAGGTTTTAAAGTTTTACCATTTAATGAAATTGATATTAACTCTATACCTATTCCGTTTAAAAGAATATCTCCTATTACATTTGTGAAAAGCATTGTATTTATGACGTGTGTTTTTATTGGATTCAAATAAAAACATAAATCCACATGTTGAAGATTAAAATTAATAGGTTTAAAATGTTTTTGTTTTATTATATTTGTATTCATGATTTTTCATTTATATTAAATATTTTTAATATATAATGCTTTAGCATAAAATTTAAAGTAAAACTAACTATGGGTTCTAATATGAAAATACAAATTTTGAAATTATTATTAATAGTTAGTATAATATGTATGGTTTTTACTACTGTTTTCTCGGCAGATTATCCTTATGTAAAAAAAAAAGCAGCAATATTAAAAACAGGTACTTATGAAGAAAAAATCTCCGCTATTCAAGAGCTGGGAAGACTATCTTCCAACGCCAATTTTGTTATTCCAGAATTAATAGATAGCTTAAAAAATGATGAATCTCATGATGTTAGAATGGAGATTATTAGAGCATTAGAAAGAATAGGGGGGCAAGCTAATGCAACTGTTCCTGCTTTAATAGACGCTTTAGGAGATAATGATTGGCAAATAAGATGGGCCGCTGCAGGAGCATTGACATCATTTGGTAAAAAATCTGCTATGGCTGTTCCTGAACTAATAAGCTTGCTAAGAGATAAGAATGAGTATGTTAAAAATGCAGCTATTTCAACCTTAGGAAAAATGGGACCAATTTCTGTCGCTGCCATGATGGATGAATTATATAAACCTGTGGATTCTGTAGAGGGTCAATTATATATGCATATTATATGCACAAGAGCATTGGGAGCATTAGGGGCAAAATCTATGATAGCTGTCCCTATATTAGTGCAAAACTCGCAAAATGATAATGCACTTGTCAGGCTAGAGTCAGTCATAGCTTTAAGAAAAATTGGAGGTGATGACGCAATGCCAGGAGAAATAGGTTGGCTTGCAGAACCTGATGAAATGATTTGGCCAAAAGGATCTAGAAGTGAAGGTAATTTTCTAATGTTTGCTGAAGCAAAGCAGATGGTAATCTACACTATAGTAAAAACATTACTTTCTTCTATTTCAGATCCAGATGAAAAAGTTAGCTATTCTGCAATTAAAGGATTAGCAAGTTTTGGAAATAAAGCTCTTCCTGCAAAAGAGCAATTAATAAGTTATATGAATAGAGGCGCCCCTGTCTTAAGAAGAGTAGCTATAGATGTTTTATCGAGTATTGGAGACGAAGCTGATGATGTCATTCCTGATTTTGTAACTGCACTATCAGACTTTGACGTAAATGTTCAATGGGCGGCAATACAAGCATTAAGAATTAAAGGGAAAAAAGCAGTCCCAGAATTAATATATATGTTAGAATATGATGATGATGCATTAACAGCTAATATACTTAAAACTTTTGCAGAAATTGGAAATGAAGCTAAAGACGCTATAAAAATTTTGTTAGTTATGTTACAACATGAAAACTCAGCATATAGATCATTAGCAGCAGAAGCCTTAGGTGAAATAGGTGTGCCTTCATTGTCTGTTATAAACTCCTTAAATACTTTGAAAAAAGACAGTGATAAAAATGTTGTTAAGTCTGCCGAGTGGTCTCTTAAAGAGTTAAATAGAATTTTATCTGAAAAGGAGAAAAATACTTGAAAAAAGTAATCTCATATTTTGCTTTATTTATATTTTTTATAAGTTTTGTTTACAAAAATATTTTGGCAGAAAACTCATATGTAGATCTAGAGTTGGTTCTGGCAGTAGATGTTTCTTCAAGCGTAGATGAAGAAGAGTATCAGCTACAAATAAGAGGAGTAGGGGCGGCATTTAGGCATCCAGATATAATAGCAGCTATTGAAAGCACAGGAGGAAATGGCATAGCTGTTGGGATGGTTCAATGGTCTGATAATGAAGAGCAAGCTTTAGTGGGAGGGTGGCATATAATTAAAGATGCTGCTGATGCAGCAGAGTATGCAAGAATTATACGAAGAGCACCAAGAGTTATAGCTGGTGGACAAACCTCAATAGCGGGCGCGTTAATATTCTCTATTGATCAGATTAATAATAATAATATTGATAGTTCACGAAAAGTAATTGATGTCTCTGGAGATGGTCGTGCAAATAATGGAGTTCATCCAATGCAAATAAGAGATATTGCTTTAGATCAAAATATTACAATAAATGGATTGGTAATAATTAATGATGAGCCATTTCTGGACGGCTATTATGAAAGAGGAGTTATTGGAGGAAGAGGAGGCTTTATGATGATTGCGGAAGATTATAAAGATTATGCGGCAATGATTTTACAAAAGCTTTTAAGAGAAATTGGTATGCCAGTAAGTTAATTTAAAAGGGTGATAATAATCACCCTTTTAAATATATAGTGTTATGGGTATACGCCATATTTAAATTCACTACCTGCGGCTATTCTATCTTTATATTCTTGTCTCATATAGGCAATAATTCTCCAAATATCATCATCATCAATTGTTCTTGAGAAAGCACCCATTTGTGTTGGCTGACCATTAACAACTAGTCCCGATGCAATAGTAGAATACAGTTGTACATTAGTGCCCCCACTTTTTTTGAAATACCCTCTAGATAGAGGAGGCCCTTTTGCTCCAATACCTCTCATACCATGACAATATGAACATCGAGAGTTAAATCTTTCATAGCCTGCTGCAATTGCTTCAGGGTCTCCCTCATATGGGTTTATCATATCGTCTTCAAGCATTTCTCCATATTTATCCATTTTTCCACCAGCGGATGCATCAGATACAAAATTAGTATTGGTAATTAACAGGGTGAAAACCGTTAAAAATAGTAAACGTAATGATATATTTAGAATATTTTGCATATGTAGCCTTTCTTATTTCTTATTTATTTTTCGTGTGTAATTAATTTGCATTCACCTTATTCTACAGGTTCGGTAGCTGTATAGGTAGAAGCAATTTCTTTAAATGGAGCATAATATGGAACTTTATACTTTTCTACTATTTCTTTAATAGTCCCGTCTGCCATCATCTCCGTTAAATGCTTATTAATTAAATCTAAAAATTCCGGATCATTTTTAATAGTAGCTGCAACGTTCCATCTTAATTCTAATGGAGGAATAAAAGTTTTAATTACTCTGAAAGGAGCATCCTTATATTTTTTTCTTGCTTTTGCTAACTGTGTAGACATTACGAAAGCCATTTCAATTTCTTGCTTTGCAACCGCATCTATTTCTGTTGGTTTCCTTGCAAACAAATCTCTATCAAAACCATTATAGAATAAATAGCCATCCATTGCTGTAGACATTGCAACTCCAGGCTTAGATTTTCCCTTAATTTCTTCAATATTGACAAAATCTTTTACTCCAGGGTTAGCTATAGGAACATATGCTACTCCTAAGTATGGTTTTGTTAATATTAATTTTTTTTCATTTATTTCATCAGCAGAGCTATCACTATTAGCTATACCCATATATATATCACAACGCCCTTTTTGAATTGAATGACGAAGCGCTTTTCCTAGGCCGCCTCTCATTTTTTGTTCTGCCCAATAAATATCAAAGTTTACTTCTTCTTTCATTGCTATACGTTCAAGAATATCCACATCAAACCCTCTTGGATAATCAACGCTTGATGTATAAGGCCAAGCATATGGTCCAGCACATAATGTAATTTTTTGCGTTTTACGAATATTATCTAAAACTTCGCCAGCATTACCTATGCTGTTGAAAATAATTAAAGAAATAAAAGTGTAAATAATAGTAATTAAATATAATCTAAATTTTCTCATCAAATAACTCCAATAAATAAAATTAATGTTCTACCTATAAATTATACACCTTACAGTGATCAAAATGTATTTCCAATATATTAAAAAACGTTAATATAAACAATAATTAATATATATTAGTTTATCAATTTTTCCAGATATTTCATCTAAATAATTTTATGTAATTTTTTATATAGAATCTTATTATAAATAAAAGGGAAGATGAATTGCTTCATCTTCCCAATCTAATCAGTAGTCTAAAAACTTAAGCTATTACTAGTTTAAACCAAAAGTAAATACGCCGCCGCCTTTAGTATGCTTTTTAAGCCACTCACCGTAACTTAAAGGCCAGATACCACCACCACCAGCACCTACAACAACAGAGACCATTTGCTCTCCATCAACTGTATATGTTGTTGGGTTTCCGTGAACGCCAGTACCTACGTTGAATTGAAACAATTCTTCGCCTGTATCATCGCGCACAGCATGGAAATAACCTTCTGCATCACCGTAGAACACTAGACCACCAGCAGTACATAACATTCCGCCAGTTGCAGGTGCACTTGAAGGACGCATCCAAGATACGTCACCAGTTGATGCATCAAAAGCTTTTATTGAACCGTTACCAGAATTGAAAGTAATAACTTTCGCTCCTAGGAACCATTCGCCACGACGCCACTCCATTTTCTTAGCTTGAAGGTCCATAGAGAAGTTGTATAATGGCACCATTACTTTGTTAACACGTGGTGAATAACACATTGGATGCCATTCTTTACCACCGTCAAGTGAAGGTGCAATGTTTGTTGTTACACGATCATATACAACATCCATAGTTGGATCTCCGCCTTCTTCCCAAGCC
Organism: uncultured Alphaproteobacteria bacterium; assembly: GCA_963934475.1. Classification (GTDB taxonomy): domain Bacteria; phylum Pseudomonadota; class Alphaproteobacteria; order TMED109; family TMED109; genus TMED109. The sequence goes on from CAWVYV010000005.1 coordinate 12,529, forward strand.
ATAATTGGACGACAATTATCGCGGAAGCCAGTTGTCCAGTTGATTTTACCCATTGGAACAACCCAGTTACAACGTTGATTTGTTCTATCTATAGAATATAGATGACCATTTCTATCGCCGTGCAACCATACTTTTTTACCGTCAATATCAGCTAAGATAACTTCGTTTACACCGTCATAATCATATGGATCATTTGGAGTGTATTGGAACCAACCTTTAATAGCACCATTGTTTGGATCTAAAACTAAAGTCGAGTTACTGTATAGGTTATCACCTAAACGTACATGACGATCGAAATCAGGACCAGGGTTACCAATTGGCCAATAAAGAAGATCTAAATCTTTATCATATGAACCAGTAATCCAACCTGAACCACCGCCATATTTCCATGACTCACCAGCCCAAGTATCTACATTTGGCTCACCTTCAGCTGGAATTGTGTATGTATTCCATACAACACTTCCATCATCAGCTGATAATGCTCTAACCCAACCACGTACACCATATTCAGCACCAGCAGTTCCTTGTATTAAAGAACCTTTAAGAGCCATAGGCATAATTGTTGAAGTTTCAGCATAAGTGTAGTCACCTACAGCTACGTCGAATAATACTTCACCAGTTGAATTAGCTAAACGTACAAGATGTGAATCTAGAGTTGCTAGATATACACTATCTCTGTAAGGTTGTACGCCACGATTAACAACATCACAGCAAAGTTCTGGATAAACGTCAGCTGGAAGCTCACGCTCATATTTCCATATAATGTCGCCTGTTTTAACGTCCATAGAAATAACTCTATTAAATGATGTAGTTACATAACCTTGACCACCAACAACGTTAACTTGACTATCTTGTCCTTCTAAAGTTCCAAAAGACATATACCATTTAGCCACAAGATCACGCGCATTACTTTGGTTGATTTGTGCTGCTTGATGATAACGAGTTGATTGATAATCTTTACCATAATGCATCCAATTCATTGGATCCACGTCTGCGTGTAATAGCATGTCATCAGTTACATAATTTGGCTGAGCACCGCCGCCCCCTCTAAGGACGTCAACACCTTGCGCAAATGCACTTGAGATCATACCTAATGTTACTGCAAATACTGCAGAAACGAAGCCATATTTCAAAATCTTTGACATATGGGATTCTCCCGTTTTTAATCTTCTCCCAAAATGAAGAAGAAATTATTATACATAATATCGAACATTATAATAGTAATGAGCGACTACTAATATCGCTCTATAAAAATAGAACGATTTTCTAATATAAGAAAAACCTATTTTCAACATAAGTTCAACCTATTTTTTATAAAAATGATACTTAATGTGTTAATTTTTCATTTTGCCACAATATGTGGTATATACGCCCTGTATTTTTTCATATATTTTTATTGTTTTAAAGCAGATTTTTTCTCAAAGATTAAAGGCGGACATCGGCTGTCATCGTAGTATTCAACCTCGCAATCCAAGCACTGAAAACATTCGTTCATATTAATTTTACCTGAAGGTGCTATAGCTTGTACAGGGCAGGAGTTTTCACATAAATGACATGGGCTTCCGCACTCTGGCCTTCTTGGAATCATATCAAAAATATGGAATCGACCTAAAAAACCTAAAACAGCACCTAGTGGACACATAAATCGGCAGAAAAACCTTTCTGTAAAAAGTGCTACAGATAGTAAAATAACAGCATAAATTACATATGGTAGGCTTCTATCAAAATAAGAAGTTATGGCTGTTTTAAAAGGCTCAATTTCCACAAGTGCATATGAGGAATCATGTCCAATTATAATGGTTGCTGCAATTATTAATAGTATTACATACTTTAATGCCCATAGCCTTTCATTTAACCAAAATGGAATGTTTATTTGAGGTAATTTTATAAAGCGCCCAAATTTAAATAATATTTCTTGAAGGGCTCCAAAAGGACATAACCATCCACAAAAGACACCTCTACCTAATAATATTAATGAAATTAAAGTATATACAAAAATAATACACATAAGTGGTTCAAATAAAAATTGTGTATAGCCTTTGCCTTGTATCAATGCTTGAGCATAGGATATAATATTAACAATACTTAGTTGTGCCTGAGCTATCCACCCTAACCAAGTCAATGTGATGGTTAAAAAACCTAATCTAATATAACTATGCATCTTTTTGCTTGAAGAAAGCCTCTTTTGAAAAATTAAAAGTAAGGTCAAAAAGATTAGAAGCAAAAACAAAAATATTATAGAATAGTCTTGTTGTGCCCACTCTGATTGCCACCCACTTAGTTTGCTTTCTCTAATTAGCCCTAAGAAAGCAGTTGCTATTGGTCTTAACCCTGCATCTTCTAATGCAACTGGGTCTCCAGTAATTAATTGGTTAGGTAAATTATAATTTAACGAAAATTTTCCATTAGCAAACTTTTCATTTACTGCAAATTGCAATTCCCATTTTTCTAGTGGATTAAATCCCCATTCTTTTGGTATACGCAATAAGCCTATTTGAGATAGGCTTGGTTTTTCTTTTATTCTAAGAGCTGTTGCTTTTAATGCCTCATTTTGCGTAAATTTCCATTTTTTATCTTTTTGTACTAAAGTAACTCGGTTATATTGGTTTTTTTTCCATGAGTATAAGCCTGATCCTAAAATTACTAATAAGTTATCGCCTGTTGCTAATTGAGAAACATGATATGAGTACCATTTGCCACCAAAAATATTTTTTCCTACAGATGCAGGGTTGGCTAAACCAGCATAAATACTACTAAATTTTTTATCAGGGTTTTTTAAATAATCTTGATTCTTTGGTTCTAATTCTTGTCTAATTTCTTGTCTTGTAAAACTTCTTCCAACTACTCCTCCCCAATTAACTAATTCTGGCCAACTATGTTCTGCAAAACTATCGACATCAACATAAAAGGGGCCTTCATTAGCTCCTAAACCTGTTTGCCTAAGAACTTTTTTTGCAGCTGTAATTATACCATTAGTTGTAAGGGTCGCACTAATTGTTGCTCCTGTAACACCATCATAACCTCGGCCACCCCCTGTGCCTGAGCTTAAATTTACCCTTCTATTAATATTAGCACCTTTAAATGTTTCATGGAGAGCTGTAAGTTTTGTTTGAGGAACGCAAGTGGGACAAATCATTGGTTCATGAAGCTCTACAATAACAGAACCAGCTAACCGCCCATCAGGTTTTAAGCCAACAATTATATCAAAATAATCCCCAGAATATCCTTTAGCTCCAGTAGTTTCATAGGTTGAAAATAAAAAACCAATTTCTTTTTTATCGCCTTTCTTTTTTAGAGAGTTAATTTTTTCTTCTTCTTCTTCTTTAGTGGGTTCTCTAGAATTAATCTGTAAAAATTCTTGTCTCCAACTATGTAAAATATTTACATCAATAGCGTTACTATCCTCTGTCCCAAAAACAGGAATATAAGGAGGATCACCTATAGGCGCTCCTAGGGATTCAGCTTGTGGAAAAAGTTTAGCTACAATACCTGGGTTTATTCTACTTTGCAGAGGGTCGTTCATATCTGCTTTTGCTGATTGAATATTAATAATCAGTATAATTAAAGGTATAATTATTTTAAGAATGCTTTTAATCATTAAATATTACCTAAAGCTGTTTTATTTTTATTAATGTTTTTTCTAATAGACCTTTTGTTTTTGCATTTTATATTTTTATCATTATAGGTTATCTGGCATGATAAACATTGTATGCATTCTTTCCCATTTATAGAACCATTTTTAGAGATAGCTTTTGTAGGACATTTAGGTGAACAGGCGGCGCATGATTCGTCTCCGCAAGATTTAATGTTTGTAAGCCAGTTAATAACCTGAAATTGACTAGCTAAAGCTAATGCTGCTCCTGTAGGGCATAGATATCTGCAAAACCCTCGTTCTATAAAAAATACAAATGTTAATAAAACTAGCGACCATAGTATAAGAATAGTAGAAGTATTAAATTTATCTTCTATAACAGTTTTAAAAGGTTCAAATTCAAATAATATATTAGTTCCTGTAGCATATATTGCTCCAATAATAATTGAGATCAATATTATATACTTCAAGTAGATTAATTTATTATGTATGGAATCTGGAATTTCAAAAGTCTTAAACTTTAATGTTGTTTTAAATTTATAGATTATATCTTGGATAGTTCCGAAGGGGCATAACCAACCACAAAATATTCCTCTTCCCCATATGAGAGTAGTAATGATAATAAAAATTCCTACAATTATATATATAGGTTCAAATAAAATATTTTCCCAAGACCCGTTACTAGTTTTTAAGGTATAAAATGTATTATAAACTTTTTGTGTTCCTATTTGTAAGTTCTGAAAGCCCGCGATCCAAATAAATATTATTCCAGTAAGAAAAACTTTAATATACGTAATTTTTTTTCTATTTTGAGTAAGTTTTCTTGCAAATAAAGTAACTGCTAAAATTCCTAACAATAATAAACAAGTAAATAAGATTGAATGTTTTTGATGCATCCATTCTCTTAACCAATCTGGGCCCCAGGAATCGACAAACCCAGCTTTATTAGGCATGTTAATGTTTTGAAGAGTTTCAGCATTAAGGTCGTCTTCTTTATTTATTATATTGTTTATAAATAAAACATAAGCAGTAACAGCGTATACCTCATCATTAGTTAGAGATTGAGGGTCAAAATAGGGCATGGCCCTTCGTATGTAATCAAATAAAGTAGATGCATGAGGCCAAAAAGAGCCAACAGAACGAATTGGCATCTCTGAATTTAAGCTACCTAAACCTCCAGATAAAGACGCAAATGCAATAATTTTCATAGCATTTTGTGTTCCTCTTAGGCTTTCAATCTCTTGAGAAAGAACTTCAGCAATACCTGATGTACCATGACAAGAGAGGCATTTTTGTTGATATATTTTTTCTCCAATTTCCGCCGTCCCATTTCCTTGTGGTAAATTAATACTAGTTGGGCTTATAGAAATATCTTGATTAGTAATTTTATATTCGATTTCACTTTTAGTAATATCATTAGTATACCAATTTAATTTTTCTTCTTTATTTTTAAAAATATTAGATAAATTTGAAAACAAAGAATTTGTATGTTTTGAAATATTCATAATATTTGATTTATTTTGATCCCACTTTTCAAGGAATATATTATTATTAGAGTTGATATTAATTAAGGTTTCTTTATTTAAAACTTCTTCATATTTTAAAGTTTCATTTTTATAAAGAAGATAGGCCGTTAAAGAATATGTTTCATTGCTTGTTAAAGATTGTGGTTTATTATAAGGCATAGCCTTTCTAATATAATCAAATAAGGTTTTAGGATAAGGCCAATCTAAATTTATTGGTATAGATTTAATATTATCATTCAATAATATTTTTGTATTAAAAAATTCTTTTTCTAAATGACATGAAACGCATTTATTAAGAAATATTTTTTCTCCTATTAGTGCGGTACCACTTCCTTCAGGTAGGTTGTTGCCTAAAGCATCTATAGTGATATCTTGCCTAGAAATTAGAGCCGAATCTATTTCTTTTCCAAAACTAAAACTAATACTATCTTCAGAGTTAGCTAATGATGCGTAGCTTAAACTGGTAAAAGTAATTAAAAATATTATATGTATTAGTAATTTATTCATTTCAATATTTTACTTGTAAAATACAAATATTATTCCTCTGACCATTTTTCATTTTGAGCAAAATCATCATACTCATTAGATACCTTGCCTTTAGGAGTAATTCTCCAAATTTGAATAGAGTTATTATGATATAAATGCCCTAAACCATATTTCACAGACCAGACTGACCTTTGCGGTTGAACATTATTTTTACTATCAGTAGCTCTACTTTCTATAGAGCATTCTTCCCCTTGCCAAACCCAATTATATCTAAATCTTACAGGTGATAATGGCTCATTACTTCCTTCTATTTGTGCAGTATTCCAAGTCTTCCCTTTATCTGTAGAAATCTCTACTTTTTTAATATTCCCAAGTCCAGACCAGGCAAGACCTGTAATATGAACGGGGCCTTTTTTAAGTGCTACTGGTCCTGCAGAAGGCTGAGTTATTATAGATTTAACTTCCATAGGAAAAGTAAATTGTAATGTTTTTCCATTAACTAATAGATCACTATATTTAGAGGTTTCATCTTTTGTATAGGTTGGTTTTTTTGTTATTTTTATTCGTCTTAACCATTTAATGCTTATATTGCCCTCCCATCCAGGGACTACAAGTCTCATTGGGTATCCTTGTTCTGGTCTAATGCGTTCTCCATTTTGATATAGAGCTATAAGAGTATCGTCTAAGGCTTTTTCTAAGGGAATACTTCTACTCATAGCTGCAGCATCGGCTCCTTCTGCTAGCAGCCAAAGAGCTTCTTTTTTAATCCCAGCTTCTTTGAGTATTGTTTTTAATGGAACCCCGGTCCATTCAGAAGTCGAAATAAGCCCATGAATAGATCCGCAGGTTCTATCCATGGCTATAGGAAAAGCATTTGAATTATAAAAACTATTTCCACCACACTCTATAAAATATGTTTTTGTTTGCATTGGATACTTTAGTAAATCTTTCATTTTAAAAACTAAAGGTTTGTCTACAAGGCCATGAATTAATAATTCATGCTGATCTGCATTTATATTAGGAACTCCATTATGACTTCTTTCAAAATGCAGTCCATTTGGAGTAATTATTCCTTCAAGTTTTTCTAAAGGTGTCATCGCTACTCCAGAACCAGGTGCGTACTCTTCGTATGGTTGAAATATTTCTCGTTTAGTATTTTCTTCTTGAGAAGAAGGAAAGCCATATTCGTTAAAGGCTTTACCAGGAGTTGTCATCCAAGATGGGGAGCCTTCTTTTATAGATTGCCCTAGTGCAGTAGCTGGAATTATTGAAATGGCTGTTCCTGATAATATTGTTCTTCTAGTTAAGCCCTTTTTTTTCATTAACAATACCTTGTTTTATATTGGATAAATTATAGATTACCCTTAATTACATAGGAAAGGATTTGAACTACTTGACTTACTGATCTGCATGAAGCCACTGCTGATTGATTGATTTCTTTAAGTGCATGATTTAGATTATCTTCATGTAAAGTGATTATAGGTTTGTCGAGAGCTTTTGCAGTGCCAGCATCAAATGCCGCATTCCACTGCCTATATTTATCTCCAAACTTTACAATTAATATGTCTGTACTTTTTAATAATGTTGAGTTTCTTATAGAGTTAATTGAAGCCCCTTTATGGTCATGCCAAAACTTATCAGCTTCCGCACCAAGAATGTTTACACCACAGTCATCAGAATCTTCATGTTTAGTATTCGGAGAGTTTATAATAACTGGAAGGGCTTTTTCTTCACAAAGAATTCTAATCTCATCTCGCCAATTGGTATGAATTTCTCCTGATAGATAAAGCTTCCATATTCTTTCAGTCATAATTAATTCTCTCCCAAAGAAATCAAAAATAATATACCATACACAAACGTGAATTAAATACTAATATTTATATACAAATTCCAGTTCCGTTGGTTTAATAAGAGCCTTTAAACTTAGCATATAGTTTTCTCATTCCACCAAGCCATCTTGGATAATCAGCTGTTTTAAATTTAATGTACTCTCCTACAACCGGATGAGGAAGAATTAAAAAACCTCCTTCACTTACAGTATTTATAACGGCTTTTGCAACATCACTAGGATTGATCATACCATCTATTCCAGCTACTCCTCCATTATCCATATTTGCTGTCATGGCTGTATTTACTCCCTGTGGACATAGACAAGATATTGTTACTGCATTTCCATCATCATCATCTTTCCCATATACAATTGACATCCACTCTGCAAATCCCACTGCGGCATGCTTAGTAAGAGAATATGATGCAGAATTTATTTCTGATAGTAAGCCGGCAGCAGAGGCAGTTGTTATAAAACGGCAATCTTTTCTTTTTCTCATAGAAGGAATAACAGCTCTTGCTGCCCAAACATGATGCATAACATTTACTCTATAAGAAATGTCCCAATCTTCATCAGATGTATTTAAGGTGCCGCTCCTTGCTACACCCGCATTTGCAAAAAATATATCTATTGGGCCCAAATTTTCTTCTGTATTTTTTATAAAACTTAGAATGTCAGATTCTTTTCCGGCATCTGAAAGCGAAGTATAAAACCCATGTTCTTCTTTTGCTTTATTCAGGTCTTGTTCATTAATATCTGATATCGCTACTTTAGCACCTAACTCTTTAGCAGATTGAGCTATGGCCATTCCTATACCATTTCCGCCACCTGTTATAGCTACTACTTTATTTTCCCACGAAAATGAATTTTTAGACATTTATTTTTCCCCCATAAAATTTTCTAAAAGTATATATATAAATGGTGCCGCCTGCAAGATTCGAACTTGCGGCCCCGTCATTACCAATGACGTGCTCTACCCCTGAGCTAAGGCGGCTTATTAGTTCTGAATATC